>CAYRGP010000120.1:0-1012 GCA_964423995.1 uncultured Candidatus Saccharibacteria bacterium | reverse complement strand
GCCCCACAAACTCTCCAACTACCTCTACGAAACCGCCCAGGAATTCAACCGTTTCTATGAACATTGCCCAGTCGCCGGCTCCGAAAATGAGGCCGAGCGCCGCCAAATCGTCGAAGTTTATCTGAAAATCATCACTCATGGTCTTAATTTACTCGGGATTGAAATCCCAGAAAGGATGTAATGAAAAAAGCCACTCTTCTCTGGATTGACTTAGAAATGACCGGCCTTGTCCCCGGCAAAGATAAAATTCTAGAAGTCGCCGCCATCGCCACCGATTGGGACTTGAACGAAATCGACAGCCTCACCGCCGTAGTCAAAGTCGATGAAAAAATTATTAAAGACCGCATGGTCGGCGAATTTTGGGAACAAAATAAGGCCGCAAAATATGGTCTCATTGCTCAGAACAAAACCGGACAGAGCCGAAAAGCCGTAGAGCAGTCTCTCCTAGATTTTATCGACCAAAACTTCGAAAAACAAAGCATCAAAACCGATCCAAAATGCAAGGGCAAAATTATTTTAGCTGGCAATTCCATCCACCAAGACCGCAAATTCATCGACCTTGAGTTCAAAGAGTTGTCGAAAAAACTACATTACCGCATGCTCGATGTCTCAGCTTGGAAAGTCTACTTCGAGGGTGCCAAGCACCAGAAATTCTTGAAAAAAGAGGCTCACCGCGCCTTAGACGACATCAAAGGCAGTATTGAAGAACTAAAATTCTATCTTAGCTTTCTGAAGGAAGGGAAATAATGGATCTTAAAAGAATCACCGGCCTCGGCCCTTTCCGAAAAACCGTCGAAGAAGACCCCACCCGCACTATTTATTACCCCGAGGATTCCGACAAAGCCTTTTTCATCGAAAACCCTAAAACCATCGAGCTCCGCACCGACCAAAAACTCGGCCGTCTCTTACGAGAAAAATACGAATCCGTCATGGAAAGCCGTTATTTCGGCAAAAACGGCCTCGAAATCGTCCCCTCCGGCCAACTCACCGAGGAAGAAATCGCCGACCTCAT
>CAYRGP010000119.1:0-1062 GCA_964423995.1 uncultured Candidatus Saccharibacteria bacterium | reverse complement strand
ATCGATTGAGGATATTAAAGTCGGGGATGAAGTGGTTTCTTATGACCCAAATACTCAGGAATATTACATGACTGAGGTAGCAGGTACTATAGTTCATGACGGCGATGAACGTACTACTAAGCTCGTTAAACTCACTCTTGATAATGGCACCATCCTTGAAATGACCCAGGTCCACCCAATCCTTACCACTAATGGCTATAAAGCCGTTAAGAATGAGGAATATGGGACTTTGACGGAAGATGACGTCGCTATCACGACTACTGGGGAACATGATATCGTCAGTATTGATGTCTACGATGTAGAACCGACTACGGTCTATAATTTAACTGTGAAAGGTCGCGATGGCGATGCGGCGGATGGCCCGACACACTCTTATATTGCAAATGGTGTGGTGGTACACAATGGGACAACGTGTGGAACAGGGGCATAAAATGCATGTAGGCTCTTAGGCTTATAATTAAGCTCAGGTATATCTTTCCAATTTCCGCCGTACATATGGTATAATGGAGGCATAAAGGAGTTAATTATGGCAAAAGACGAAAAGAAGAAGAATCAAGACGAAGGTTTAATCCAGCGGAGTCTCGTGGTGTTGAAGCCGGATACGGTGCAGCGCGGGATTATCGGGGAGATTTTACAGCGTTTTGAGCGCGTGGGTTTGAAAATCGTGGGGATGAAGATGGTGATGCCGGGGGAGGAGCTTTACTATCGGCATTATGAGGACATTGGCCAGATGATTACGCGGCGGGGCGAGCAGGCTTTTCGTTATAATGTAAAATATATGATGAGCGGGCCGGTGATTGCGATGGTGCTAGAGGGGGTAGAGGCGGTGCCTTTGGTCCGGAAAATTGTGGGTCCGACAGAGCCGAAGTCCGCAGAAATGGGGACGATCAGAGGCGATTATTCGCACATGAGCTTTGGTTATTCAGATGCGAAAGGGATTGGGGTGCCGAATCTCGTGCACGCGTCTGGCTCGGTTTCGGAGGCGGAGAGAGAGATTGCGCTTTGGTTTAAGGATGACGAATTATACGATTATAGTGATCTGAACGAAAAGTTCACTAGGTA
>CAYRGP010000118.1:0-1078 GCA_964423995.1 uncultured Candidatus Saccharibacteria bacterium | reverse complement strand
CATCCCATCCTCACCACTACCGGCTACAAAGCTCTCCAAAACGAAGAATACGAGATTCTAACCAAAGATGATATTATCGTCACCACTACCGGAGAATACGGTATAGCAGATATTGACATCTATAACACCGAGCCAACCACTGTCTATAACCTCACCGTAAAAGGCAAAGATGGCGATACTGCTAATGGTAATACCCACTCCTACATTGCTAATGGTGTGGTAGTACATAATGTTACTACAACTAGTGGCACCTAGTGGAGGGTAGCGGCTTCGCGGTGCGGTGCGTTGCCAAATAGGTCGCCCAGAAGAAATCGCCGAAAAACTCCTCCTTACCCCTTCCATTTTTTCAGATTATATGTTAGAATATATCAAGTGTTAATAAAAGGTTAATTATGAGTTTCGAAATTCTAAAGAAAATCGGTGACGAACAGAAGAAGAAAGCTGTTGTTGATGTCCGCCCTGGTGATACCGTTAAAGTCACCCAGAAAATCAAGGAAGGCGAGAAATTCCGCCTCCAGGTCTTTGAAGGTGTTGTTATTCGCACCGATCGCAAAGATTCCCACACCGCCCGCATTACCGTCCGGAAAATCGCGAGTGGCGTCGGCGTGGAGAAATCTTTCCTTATCCACAGCCCGCTAATCGAGAAAATCGAGATTGTCCGCCGCGCGAAAGTCCGCCGGAACAATCTTTCCTATCTCCGCGAGCGCTCCGGCAAGTCCGCCCGTCTCGCCGCGAAGGATTTTGACCGCATCGCCGTGAACGACGTCGCCGTCCCTGAGGAAGAGCCTGCCGAAGAACCAAAAGAAGAACCGAAAGAAGAGCCAAAAGCCAAGGAACCGGCCGAGAAACCAGCTGAAGAACCGACCAAGGAGGAGGCGTAGTTTAGAGCTAGTTGTTTTGCGGGTCGTGCGGAGCGCGGCAGCGCGAGCATTAGCGCGGCTCGCCCGTGGCGACGGGCCGAGCCGACGCGGGCCCGCAAAATAACTGCTCTAAACTATGCTAGGTATTTCGATGCCTATCCTCGGCATTGATGAAGTTGGTCGTGGCCCCTGGGCGGGGCCACTTGTTGTTGGCGCGG
>CAYRGP010000117.1:0-1110 GCA_964423995.1 uncultured Candidatus Saccharibacteria bacterium | reverse complement strand
GGTCGACCTCCCAAACAAGTTGGACAATTTCTAATTAATTGTTAATGCTCTTAGTATATCACAGTTTCATATACTACTGAGAAATCTGGACAGGCATTTTCGTATCCTTCTAAACTCTGCAGGAACTCTAATGGAGTTTTATTATCTAACATTGAATGCGGCCTATAAGTATTGTAGTCTAGACAGTCTTCTTGGCAGAATTCTACTAGTTCTTTAAACTTATGGCTGGCAGAAGTCATTTTGCTATATCTCCATTTATCTACACCGTGTGGACGCTCTATACGGCCATTTAAATGAGGAGAAGAAGGCGGTATATGCCTAAAGCCTATGTTATGTTTAATGAGCCACTTTTCTGGCAAAGATAGTGGTGGGACCTTTTTTGTATCTACGCGGTACTTGTTGTTGGTAAATTCCGTACCATTATCCATTTGAATGAGTTTAATTTCAAAAGCTGGCTTGTAAAACCTAATTGCCATCTTGATAAATTTTAAGGTGTTATAGGTATTATAATCTTTAAAAATGACTTTAAATTTTATTCTTGTACAGCAATCTATGATATCATATTGGTAGCCGGAGCGTTTCCAATGCTTAACATCCATTTGCATAACTTCGCCCGGCTTATAAGGATAATCATCTAATTTACGGCTTTTGCGGTATTTTTTCTTGCGTTTTATAAGCAATCCTGCCCTAGACAGAATATTATGGACACCATGAGGGGAAATCTTTACTCCATAGTCTCTGTATAATATTACAGATAAAGCATCTTCTCCATACATTAATCCTAGTCTCAGTTGTATAACTAGACTGACTATCTCTTCGCTTGGATCATTCTTATGTGATTTTGGTGTTTTAGGTTTATCCATTAAAGCCTCAATTTTCTTTCCTCCCTCCAGCCACTTCTTATACCAATAATAGTAAGTACTTCTAGGTATTCCTCCTAATCTGCAAGCTTTAGCTACAGAGTGTTTTCTTTCTGCTTCCTTGAACCAACCCATTCTAATTCTAGCGCCATAGATGCGCCTTTGTTTATCTTGCATAGTTCTATATCCCATTCTTAACATCCTTTCTTATTTTACTAGAAAAGTGTCCAAGATGTTTGGGAGGCTGATA
>CAYRGP010000116.1:0-1131 GCA_964423995.1 uncultured Candidatus Saccharibacteria bacterium | reverse complement strand
TCGCACATATCCGCGAGTGCCAGATTATCTGCCATGTCGTCCGCGTTTTTGAGGATAGCAATGTCACCCACGTTTCGGAGTCGGTCGACCCACTCCGCGACATCGGTATCATCCGGACCGAGCTAGAGCTCGCTGATCTCGACACGCGTGAGAAAGTCGAGCTGAAACGTAGCAAGGGTAACCCGAGCCGTAACGGCGAAGAGCTCATCCAATATCTGTCCGAAAAGCCGGTGATTTATCTTTTCAACGTCGACGAAAAACAGCTCTCCGACCAGGACCTCCGGACGAAGCTCGCGACAGAGGTCGCGCCGTCTCGCGCGGTGTTCGTGAACGCCAAGTTGGAAGAAGAGATGTCCGATATGAATCTGCGCGAGCGGCTAGAATTCCTAAAAAGCTACGGAGTCGAGGAGGACGCGCTCTCTGAGCTCATCAAGGCCGCCTATAAAACTCTCGGCCTGCAGAGTTTCCTCACCGCCGGGAAGAAAGAGGTTCGCGCCTGGACTATCAGACAAGGCGCCACTGCCCCAGAGGCTGCTGGCGTTATTCACACCGATTTCCAGAGAGGTTTCATCGCTGCCGACGTGATGAAGTACGACGACCTCATCGCGCTCGGCTCCGAGCAAGCTGTAAAAGCCGCCGGCAAGCTCCGCACCGAAGGCAAAGATTACGTGATGCAAGAGGGTGACATCGTAGAATTCAAATTCAACGTCACGAAAAAATAAACTCTAGCATTTTCCATTTTTGTTTGTTATAATAGTAACAATTATGGATCCAAATACTACTATACCTAACCCGGGCACTATGCCCACTCCGTCGGACACACCGGCTCCAGCTCCGTCTCCGGCGCCAATGTCAACTAATTTACCTGATGCGTCTGCTCCGGCTGCTCCTGGTGCTACCCCTAGTGTTACCCCTGGTGCTATCCCTGATGCCGCTCCGGCGACGCCTAGCCCCGTTGCTCCTGGCATGCCAGATCTTAACGCTGCCGCGGCTGAGCTTTCTAGTGCGCCAGATCCGACGATGCCTAGCCCTGTGACTCCGGCGATGCCAGAACCGGCTGCACCGAGCCCAACGATGCCATCTCCGATGGCTACTCCGGGTGCCGCTCCGGTTACTCCGGTCACCCCCGCC
>CAYRGP010000115.1:0-1153 GCA_964423995.1 uncultured Candidatus Saccharibacteria bacterium | reverse complement strand
TGTCTAAACTCAAATAGATCGTGAACAGTTTGCCTCGTTTATAATAGTTATATAAATACCAAATTAATAACTAAAGGAGGCAATATGCGCGGCAGAACCGGCACGTCCACGATCTATACTACTATTTTACCAAAACAATCCTATTTAGATAGGATTTGTACGAAGAAATTAAGTAAAGAGGCAAAGCATCGGTTAAAAATAATTGATTTCTTTTTCTTAAAAGCAGATAAAAACGTATCATTAACGGCCAGGCATTTTGGGGTAACTCGTGGATATATTTATAAATGGCTTAATAGGTTTAATCCAAAACATATGGAGTCATTAGAGGATAAATCCAAAAAACCTCATCACATAAGAGAGCCACGATATGATTGGGAGATCGTATCTCTTATTAGAAAATATCGTGAAGATAAAGATACCTGTGCTTTTTCTGCCAAGAAATTAGCGGCTATTATAAAAGAAGACTATCCAAATACTAAGTTTTGTATATCTGCTGCCACAATAGGTAGAATCATTAAGAAATTTAATTTATTCTTTCATCGCATTAAACAATACACTAAACATCGCAGAGCACACATAAAGGCATGGAGTAAACTCAAGAAACGTCGCCCAGCAGGATTGAAGGCTACTAAACCACGCGAAATAATTGAATTTGATATGAAGCATATCTATGCTCTTAATCGTAAATACTATGCGATGTGTTCAATAGATCCGGTACTAAAGGAAGCGTATCTCCACTTATCCAGAACCAGCTCCTCTCATCAGGCGAAGATCGCGCTGGAAGATACGATAAAGATATTTGGCAAAGATATCGTGATATTAAATGATAATGGCAGCGAAAACAAAGGAGAAGCCTGGGACTATCTTGAAGAACAGAAAATAGTCCAGTATTTTGCGCATCCAAGAGCACCAAAAGAGAAACCTTTCGTGGAGCGCTTTATTGGCTCATTACAGCGCGAGTGTTTAGACGTCTACAAGGATGATATTGTTACAGAAGATGACCTAGTATATTACATAAATAGATGGCTGAACAATTATCACTTTCTCAGACCACACCAGAGCCTAAATTACGAAACTCCTGCCGCATATTGTGCTAAAATGGGAGTAACTATTTATCGTCGCGAAGTGTACATGATGTAGTGAGTATGGACAT
>CAYRGP010000114.1:0-1160 GCA_964423995.1 uncultured Candidatus Saccharibacteria bacterium | reverse complement strand
AATAGTACCAGCACCAGCAGAATCGGTAGTGGTAAGAGTAAGGTTGCTATCTTTTACAATAGAACCTCCTGTGACGTAGCCGAGAGAGAGGTCTTTGGTCATGATGGCGTAGCCAGACATGCTGGTGGGGTAATCGGTCCCAGCCGTGCCTGTAGACGGCCAACGATAGACGCTATATTCTTGATTATCCCGGGTATCTTTGAGATAGCTAGTTTCGGCTATCGGCAGATCGCCAGCAACAGTCTCCTGTATAGTGACCGACCCCGAGACGCAGCGCACAGATGAGCCAAATATTCTATTGGAGTAGCCCGTATTTAGGCTCGATGAATTATAATAAAGGACATAGCCAGTGGAATTGTCACCATTTTCAGTAGATGACCAGTAGTAGCCATAGTTGCCTACATTACCCCAACTACTGCTGGCTCTTCCACCATAGATAAAGCTGTAAGGGGTGCTACGAATTCTAGTGGAAGCAGCGGAGGTGTTTCCACCCATGAAAGAGATTATCTTCTGGTATTCAGAATTGGTCGGCAATCTCCAACCTTTCGGGCAAACTTTCTGGGCAGCATTAAAGGAATAGTAACTATGGGAGTCGTTATTTCCTCCAGTGCCATTGGTATACTGAGAGTTGGAACCATCCGTAGACCAGTCGTCCAGATTAGTTCTGGCGGTGATAGTAGCAGCGGCGGCGGAATCATCGGTGGTAAGAGTAAGGTCGCTGCCCTTCGTCACAGAGCCACCCGTGACGTAGCCGAGGGAGAGGTCTTTAGTCATGATGCAGTAGCCGGGCATATCCGTCGGGTAACCGCTACCGTAGCTACCAGCTGCGCCAGTATCTTTAAAACGATAGATTGTATATTCTTGCTTGTCACGAGAGTCGGTAAGCGTACCAGTAGTACCGACAGGGATGGTTGAGCAGGAGTCTGTGGTTTGGAGGTAGATCCTATCTTCCTCCCATACCGCGTAGAGGGTGATGGTAGAGCCATCGGTCGTGGTTTGTCCGGAGGTGGCGGCGGCAGAGACGATATCGTTCACATTCTGTGCAGAGCTAGCAGGATAGTCGGCGACAGTGGCGGAGGCATTAGTGCTCCAGCCGAGGAAGTTGTAGCCGTCTCTCGTGAAGGTATTGGCCTGTGTCGTCACACCTCCATTCTCCACCA
>CAYRGP010000113.1:0-1167 GCA_964423995.1 uncultured Candidatus Saccharibacteria bacterium | reverse complement strand
GACAAGAAAAAGGCGCATTTGGCGCCTTTTAAGAGATGAGCTAAGGTGTATTTGACGGATAGGCCTTAGTTCGCAAAGATGTGGGATAAGACGGAGATTGCAAAAGTGTGGCATTAAATCATTTTTAAGATTAACTTTAGCTTGATATAGCGTAGCTGCCAGATGCTTTTTCTTAGCTCGCGTTGATACCTTTTGTTTTCCCGGAAGAGGTCCTCTCGGCTCACGCGCCAATAGTGCAAAACTCTCGGGATTTGGGCACCGATGAGTAGAGCGGCGGCCACGAGGCCGACAATGGAGTAGCATATAGTCGCTATTGTGGCTAGGACTAGCGCTATATCTAGGATTGGCCAGTACCCCGATGGGCGTTCAATCTCAGCGGTGAGCGCGATGTTGCGAAGATCTTCCATCGATTTGATGCCGACGGAGTTAATCTCGCCGAGTAGGGCGCGCTCGATAATTTCGAGGTCACGCATGGTGACGAAGGCCTCCTCTAGAGAATGATCGATCGTCTCGAGATGCGCTTGTCTTTCTTCTTCTGTCATTTTCCACCTCCTTTTAAGGAACAATCTACTTGTATATAGTAGCATATTTTTGGTGATTTGGCAAGGGGCGGGGCTGTCTATTATATATAATTCGAAGAGACCACATTGTGTGTTACTACCCCGTTGGCAACATATGAATGAGTGGGGCCGTCTTGTATGTCACCGTCTCGGCCTTTTACGGTAAAATTGTATACTACGGTGGGTTCTGTGGCGTAGATATCTATGCTAGATACACCGTATTCGCCGGTAGTAGTAATCACGATATCATCTTCCGTAAGAGTTTCATAATCGTCATTTTGAATTGCTTTGTAACCTTCAGTAGTAAGAATTGGGTGGTTGCGAGTCATCTTGAGCTCTGCACCATTTGTCAGGGTAACTTTAACAAGCTCATTGGTCCGCTCTTCGCCATCATGGATTACGGTGTCTATTACCTCTGTCATATAGTATTCTTGATGATCCGGGTCGTAAGAAACCACTTTATCGCCAACCTTGATATCTTCAATCGGTTTCGTGTCACCCGACATAGTAGTCTGAATTTTTGTTCCAGCGGTGAGACAAAGACTATATATTGCAGACACACAACGTACAGACCTACCACCGTTTTTACTGCTATCACTTGTGTATA
>CAYRGP010000112.1:0-1206 GCA_964423995.1 uncultured Candidatus Saccharibacteria bacterium | reverse complement strand
CCGGTGGGATGAAAGAAGTAATTTTCCGAGTTTCCGGCGATAGGCCTTACGGACAGCTAAAATTCGAGGGCGGCGTCCATCGTGTCCAACGTGTCCCTGTGACCGAGAGTCAAGGAAGAATCCACACTTCTACTGCCACCGTAGCGGTTCTCCCCGAGGCTGAAGAATCCGAATTAGAAATAAAACCCGAGGATCTCAGAATTGACATTTATCGTTCCGGCGGACATGGTGGACAGGGAGTCAACACAACCGATTCAGCCGTTCGCATTACCCATCTTCCTACCGGCATCGTCGTAGCTATGCAGGACGAGCGCTCCCAACAACAAAACCGCGTCAAAGCCATGAACATTCTCCGCTCTCGCCTTCTTGAAAAACAAAAAGAGGAGGAACTAAAATCGGCTTCCGCGGCACGTAAATCTTTAATTGGCACGGGCGATCGCAGCGAGAAAATCCGGACTTACAATTTCCCTCAGGACCGAGTGACCGACCACCGTATTCACTATTCTCGCTCTAATATCGGCGCCGTAATGGATGGCGACATCGAAGATATCATTACCGAATTAATTAAACACGAGCGCGAGCTAAACGCCGATTAACTATGCCAAAAACATATATCCCCAAGGCTTACGAAACGGGCTTTCAAGATTTCTACGGGCGAGATTTTTTAGTCACCCCATCCGTTCTCATTCCGCGCCCAGAAACCGAACAGCTAGTCGATGCAGTCCTGAAATTGGCAGGTAAACCGATTCTTCCGGGAGTAAAAGCTACAAAGCGCCAATTATCCAAAGAGCCCTTGTTTTTAGATGTTGGTACTGGCTCTGGGTGTATTGCTACGACTCTGGCATTAGAAATTCCTGAAGCAAAAATTGTGGCTTTAGACATTTCAGATAAGGCACTATCTGTCGCGAAGAAAAATGCCGAGAAGTTCCAGGCGAATATAGAATTTTTAAAATCTGATTTATTGGAAAGTTATTACGGTCCAGAACCAGAAGTCATCGTGGCGAATTTACCCTATGTAGATGAAAGCTGGGAGTGGCTAGACAAAAAGGCCTTATCGGCCGAGCCAGAACTAGCGCTCTACTCTGAAGATAGTGGACTTGCTCTCATCAAAAAACTTTTAAAACAAATCAATTCACGAAAATGGAATTCTCACGTCATTCTAGAAATGGACCCCTGCCAACAAAAAATGGCAATTTCTTATGCGGA
>CAYRGP010000111.1:0-1229 GCA_964423995.1 uncultured Candidatus Saccharibacteria bacterium | reverse complement strand
CGAGGGGATACGGAGCGCGGCAGCGCGAGTAGTAGCCCGGCCCGCCCGTGGCGACGGGCCGGGCCGACGCGCCCCGAGGAAAGCATTACTGGGGCTCAGCTTTTTACAAGATTGGAAATCGGCACGAAAGCCGATATTGATCGGGTTATGTTCGAGACCGGCGGTGGCGGCACCAATTCCGCCGTTACTTTCGCGCGCTACGGCCACGACGTAGCTTTCATTGGTAACATCGGCCACGATTCGGCCGGCGAGGCTATCCTAGCGTGTCTAGATAATGAAAACATTGATAGCTCATATGTTTACTTTGCTCCGCATAAGAAGACCGGTTGCTCGGTGATTTTACTAGACACGAAATCCGGCGAGCGGACCATTCTGACCCACCGCGGCGCCTCGGCGAAATTCGACAATTTGAGCGCCGATGTTTTGAAAGAAATCCGGCCCGACTGGCTCTACATCACGACCATGCGCGGCGACTTAAAAACTTTAGAGAAATTTTTGAAACAGGCGGCCGAGCTCGGCGCGGAGGTGATGTGGAACCCGGGAAAATTAGAGTTAGAAGAGCCGAAAAAGGTTCTAGGCCTCTTAAAGTATGTAGAAGTTTTGCTCGTCAATAAAAAAGAGGCTGGGGAACTAGTCGGCGGGACGAACCTCCGGGAATTATTAGAGAAGCTGAAGGGCTATTGCCCAGTAGTGATTATTACAGACGGTGGCATGGGCGCCATCGCGACAGACGGTGCCGAGATTATTCGCACCGGCCTTTATGAAGATTCGCCGGTGAAGGATACCACTGGCGCTGGCGATTCTTTCGGCTCCGGATTTCTCGCGGCCTACGCCGCCGGCAAGAAATTCAAGGATGCTTTGATCTTCGCCTCGGCCAACTCCACCTCTGTAGTCAGCCGCCTCGGCGCCAAACCCGGTATCTTGACCGGCAAAGAGAAACTCCACCAGATGCCGATTGAAAATGTGCAGTGATGATATGTGCAGAAATAGCTTAAGTTGGTATTTCTGAAACAATAAAGATATTTTTCCCCGAAAAAATACCACACTCGCGGACCCGAGTCCGAAACTGTAGCGTAGCGGAATTTCGGCGAGGGCCCGACCGAGTGTGGTATTTTTGAACGGGCGAAAAATATCCCGTTTCAGAAATATCAACTTAAGCTATTTCCGTTTCATTGCTTAAGTTGGTGTTTAGGGCAGGCGGCGCGGACGCGCCCCGAAGAAATAGCTTA
>CAYRGP010000110.1:0-1236 GCA_964423995.1 uncultured Candidatus Saccharibacteria bacterium | reverse complement strand
AAAGGAGATTATTATGTATGGTCCAACGGATTTGAAGAAAAACGTTTTGATTACCTTGGATGGGCAGCCATACAAGGTGGTTGAATATTCACAAAAAGTGATGGGGCGGGGCGGTTCCATTGTGAACGTCAAAGTAAAAAATTTGATTACGGGGGCGCTCCTTCCGAAGACTTTTAAGGGGCAGGAGAAGATTGAGCCGGCAGAGGTGACGACGAAGAAGGTCCAGTATCTCTATAAGGACGACGAGAAATTCTATTTTATGGATCCGGCCACTTTTGAGCAGTATGAGCTAGCGGCAGATATGGTGGGGGATGCGGCGGCCTATATGAAAGATGGCGACGAGATGGAGATTCAGTTCTATAATGGGACGGCGATTAACTTAGTGTTGCCGAAGAATCTCTGGCTTACGGTGACTTATACCGAGACGGCAGTGAAAGGTGACACGTCTACGTCTATCACGAAGGACGCGACGTTGGAGACAGGAACGATTATTAAGGTGCCGGCGTTTATTAAGACAGGGGATGTGGTGTCGGTGGATACCGAAACCGGAGCATACCGCGAGCGTAAAAAGTAATTTTTGCTTAGGACGGTCCATCTTCTGCGTTAGCGGATGCGCTCCTCGCTCGACGTATGTCAAATACGTCTCGCTCCGGTGCTCCCGCTGCCTTGAATCTGGACCGTTCTAAGCAAAAATTGAAAGGTATATGATGAATACTAGAGGGAATCAGAAGATTGCGGGGGCGGTCTTAGCGTTTGATTTTGATTTTCGGGGGAAGACGGTGCTAGATATTGGGTCTTCTACGGGGGGATTTACGGAGTTTGCGCTAAATGCGGGGGCAGAGAAGGTGGTAGCAGTAGAGAAGGGCGCGAGACAGATGAAGGCGCCGCTTAGATTTGATTCGAGAGTGGAGCTTTTCGAGAAGACGGATATTTTTGAGGTGGTTTCGGAAAGCCATGAAAAAGATATGGAGCCTAAACGTCGAGATATTGTGTCTGAAGCGCATATGACGGCGTCTGATGCGAATGATTTAAGCAAAAGAGTAATTATACCGACTCCGGATGTGATTTTGGCGGATGTGTCTTTTGTAAGCTTAAAACCGATTCTGAAGTATGCGAAAAAATGCCTGGCGGGGCCGAAAACGGAGTTTTTGGTAATGCTAAAACCGCAATTTGAAGCGCTAGATTCACAACTTAATCGTGGGGTGGTGAAAAATGAGAAAATACGGCGGGAAATTA
>CAYRGP010000109.1:0-1239 GCA_964423995.1 uncultured Candidatus Saccharibacteria bacterium | reverse complement strand
AAGAATCTACTGTGCCTATCTATTACGGCATAAAAGCAGATACGACTCTAAATCCGGGCATTTATTCAGGTGATGTACTCTATACGGTTTTGATGGATATCACTTGTATCCCATACACCGTAGAATTTGATCCGAACGTCACCAACCCAGCAGATGTGACCGGCGAAATGAATGGCCAATCTATCTTACCGAATTCTTCCACCGCTCTTTCTGCTAATACTTACAAGCGTTCTGGCTATGCTTTCCTCGGCTGGTCTGAGTCGGCCGATGGTAAAACCGGCAATGTTACTAATGGTATCGGTACGGAGGCGGACGTAGATTATGCTAACGGAGCAGAAGTAACTAATCTTGCTACCGGCGGCACTTCTAAAACCCTCCATGCTATCTGGATAGCCCTGGATGGTACAATGCAAAACTTCGCCGGTTGTTCTACGCTTTCTAACGGAGACGTAAAGTACCTTAGAGATACTCGTGACGATACCAATTATCGCATTAAAAAGATCGGTGATGAATGTTGGATGACGGAAAACCTTGTTTTAGGTTACGATAAAGGTTATGCTCTGACTAGTGCCGATACTAATATCCCTTCCAACGATGACGGTACTCTCAGTAATAATGGTACTTACTATCTCCCGCAGGCTGGCTATAGGGGTGTATTAAATAGCTCATCCACTTCTGGTACTCCTACCTTCGACGGTAGTAACGACAACCAAGCTCAGGTCCAATACCGTGCTGTTGGCAGTATCGGCGATCAATCCAGCTCTGGTACCCTCGGCCAAAGCACGGGCTATTACAACTTCTATGCTGCCACTCTCGGTTGCTCTTACTACCAAGACGGTAATAGTAATTGTCGCTCTGGCTATGTAGCTAAAGACATTTGTCCGAAAGGCTGGCAGCTCCCAGCCGGCGGTAGCAACACCACCAAATCCTGGGTCTCCCTAGACAAAGCCTTAAACGGTTCCAGTGCCGGCTCTAACCGTACAGATACCACCGCTAGAAATAGATTCTTAAATGATGCAGATTTCCTCTACCCTGGCACCTACGATAGCTCTCAGCTATACCTCGTCGGTGTGCTCGGCAACTGGTGGTCCTCTACTGTTAGCAGTACTGATAACAGCTATGATTTGTACCTACGTTCTAATACTGGCTATGTCTACCCGCAGGATAACGATGTCAAGTACTATGGCTTTGCCGTGCGTTGTGTGGCGCAATCTCATTATACCGTCGCCTACAATGCCA
>CAYRGP010000108.1:0-1280 GCA_964423995.1 uncultured Candidatus Saccharibacteria bacterium | reverse complement strand
TCGCTGTCCGCTGTATGGCAGACTAGGTCTAGGGGCTCCGCGCTCCCTCCCCTCGTACCTCCTCTGCGAAGAAAGCAGGTCAGGGTAAGATAAACTAAATTGGAACAGATGCATGGCAAATGGTAAGAAAGCTAAAATGGAGAGATTTTCCGGTGCCTCTCTGGCAGAGGTGAGCCAGAAAGCTGGGCTGGTCCAAAAAGCTGAAGAGCCTAAAGTAGACAAATCGGCGGAAGTCGACCAGTCAGTGGAAAGTAGAGCCGTGAGGAGAACCAAGAGGGATGAGGCACAGCTCAAGGCGGCGGAAAAGTACGAGGATCTCAAACAAAAAGTTTTGGACAGAGAGAGGGAAAATTTTTCGGAAATAATTTTGATTCGAGACAAAGAGGTCGTGGGGAGTACCAAAAAGAGATGGTGGAAGGCGCTCGGGCACTCGGTGTACATTCTGAAGTACGAAATTGGCAAATTGCACCATTTATCCTTCAGGATTCGGAAAGATGACGACTTCGGTCCGAGGTCGGAGGAAGGGACGATTTCGATTCCAGACCTCGATAGTTTTTTGGAGCGGATGAGCCGGCTGGGGTATACAGAGGTGAAGAAGGCGAAAGAAGTGGTGATAATAAAGCTTGGCTGGGCTTTGACGAAAGAAGATTATATTGCGTTGACGACCTTCGAGCAAGAGATGGTGGAGAAAACTGGGAGGCTGATTCGGCCGGAAGAGGTCCTACAGGGGCTGAACGCGGCGGTGAAGGAGCTAGACAAGAAAACGCACGAAATGGTGCGGAAGATGGACCGACAGTCCCAAGACGCTTATGCTAACAATATGGAGCGTCTGACGGTCGATATGAAAATAAAGGTCATCAGGACGGCGAGGGGGAGTTATGAGCTTCCTAGGCTCTTAGATGAGGTTACAGAGGGTCTAGAAACGTTGTGGGGGTATTTGGCAGTGATTATGGACAGAAGAGCTTATACGATAGAGAAGGTGTCGGAAGTGGGGGTGGCGATGCGAGCAGTGGAATTGCAGATAGATAAGGAAAGAAAGAAACTGAGGAAGAGGCAGAAAGATGAGGGTTCTGAGAAAGTCAAATAAGAGTAGGAAGAGCCATGTGGTGTTAATAATACATCGGCGTGATGTTGCATATCGGACAACATCAGTGGTGGCGGCGCTAAAATCGCGTAATGCCCTGTCGAAAATCCCGGAGAGTAATGAAGAGCTGTGGAGAGCATTAGTGGAATCTTTTAAGATGGCGCGGAGGGGGAAACTTGGTACGGCAGATGAGTTT
>CAYRGP010000107.1:0-1282 GCA_964423995.1 uncultured Candidatus Saccharibacteria bacterium | reverse complement strand
CCCCTTGGCCCTATCTCTGTCAGATTGCGTCATCGCGCCGAGCTCATTCCCGCTACGTTCGACGGCCAGAAACTTCACTTTGAGAACCCCATCAAACGTCCTGCCTCCGGCCAATCTGCCGTGTTTTACGATGGCGAAATTTGCCTTGGCGGCGGAATTGTGAAATAGTCTTTCACCCCTTTATTATCGCTCTGTTTTATGCTATAATTTTTTTATGAATGCAAGTGAGATTCGTACTAAATTTTTAGAGTTCCAAGTTAAAAAAGGTCATAAAATCATCCCTCCGGCTCCGCTCGTTCTTGAGAATGATCCGACCACATTATTTACCGGCTCTGGGATGCAGCCTTTACTTCCATATCTTTTAGGGGAGCCCCACAAAGACGGTACGCGTCTCGCGGATTCCCAGCCGGCCATGCGCCTACAGGATATTGAGGACGTTGGCGACCCCCGTCATACTACGGTTTTTGAGATGCTCGGGAATTGGTCGCTTGGCGATTATTTCAAGAAAGAACAGATTGAGAACTTCTTTGAGTTTCTGACCGAAGTCGTCGGTCTGGACCCTTCCAGAATCTACGTCACTTGCTTTATCGGGAACGAAAAATACGGCATCCCGAAAGATACCGAGGCGGCCGAAATCTGGCAAAGTGTTTTTAAGAAAGCTGGCATAGAAGCGAAAATTGCTGATATTGACACCGCCGAGAATGGTGATAAGAGGGGTATTAAGCCCGGCGAGCGTATCTTTTTCTATAACGACAAGGAAAACTGGTGGTCCAGAGGTGGCGGGATTGAGACCACCCCGCTTGGTGATCCTTGCGGTCCTGATTCAGAGGTCTTTTACGATTTTGGCGAGGACAAACAGGACGAGGCTAGATACGGCAAAGCCCACCCTGCCTCTGATGGCGCCCGTTTTATGGAGATAGGGAACCAAGTTTTCATGCAATACAAGCGAAATAAGGATGGCACCTTCTCTGAGTTAGAGAAGAAAAATGTCGATTTTGGCGGCGGCCTAGAGCGCATCACTGCGGCCTCTATTGGCAGCTTTGACGTCTTCAAAATCTCCCTACTTAAACCCATTATTGATAAATTAGAAGAAATTAGCGGTAAGAATTACAACAATAACACCGACGAAATGCGGATTATCGCCGACCATTTAAGAGGTGCTTATCTATTATCGTCGCAGGGCCTCGCCCCTTCGAATAAAACTCAAGGGTACGCTCTTCGTCGCCTGATTCGCCGCGCCATTTTGCGTGCGCTCGACCTCGGCATCGCCCAGAACTTCTTA
>CAYRGP010000106.1:0-1352 GCA_964423995.1 uncultured Candidatus Saccharibacteria bacterium | reverse complement strand
CAATCCTTCTGCTGCCGATATTATCTCTGCCTCCTCTAATACTATCGCTAGCCCGGCGGTGCTATCCGCTAATACCTGGGGTGTTAGCGGCAGTAGTACTGATATCGAGAATCATCTTTATGCCGGTCTCCCGGCCTATGTCGACGCTACTAGCACCGCTCTTGTCACTAAAACTAACGTAGAAGAAGAATCCACTGTGCCGATTTATTATGGTGTAAAAGCAAATACAGCTTTGAACCCAGGTACTTATTCTGGTGACGTTCTCTATACGGTTTTAATGGACATCTCTTGCGTTCCATATACTGTAGAATTTAGTCCTAATGTAGAAGACGAATCCGAAATCACCGGCGAGATGGTTGACCAATCCATCTTGCCGAACTCCGCTACTGCCCTCACCGCCAATGCTTACGAAAGAAAGGGCTACACCTTCCTAGGCTGGAGCACTGCTCCAGAAGGAAAGACCGGTAATGTTACCAATGGTATTGGTACAACGGAAGACGTAGACTACGATAACGAGGCCGAGGTCACAAACCTTACTACTAGCGGCTCTTCTATTACACTTTATGCAATATGGGAAGTGGCGCCGACTGTATATATGCAAGATTCTATATGCACGAATTCCATTATTACCCCCGGCGAGACGAAAACTTTTGTAGATAAACGCGATAGCCAAAAATACACCGTCTACCGCATTCCGACTAATAATGCCGCTACGAATGTCGCTGGTAAATGTATCATGACCAAAGACCTCAATCTCGGCGCGGTAAATAGTGTCTCCGGCTCTGCCTCTACCATCACAGCCAACGGTACCATGACCCTTTCCCCAGAAGATTCTACCTTCACCACTCCTTCCGGCTCTGGTGAATCCATCACTGTCCCGACCTCCAATGTTACGGTTAGCAGTTCATATTCCTCTACGAATAGTTATTCTAATAAATACTATGTAGCCAATGGCACCGGAGACTACGCTGGAAGAGGCTACTACTCTTGGGGCGCGGCCATGGTAGCTTGCCCGAAGGGTTGGAGATTGCCAACTTCAGATGAGTTGAATAACAGTAGCTCTTATAATTCATCTACTACTGGTATCTCCAAAGCCGTAAATAACAGCTTGAGTATACTCCAATCGTCTCCTTGGTCTTTCGTGACTAATGGACATTCCGTTAGTAATTTCGGTAATGCAGGCTCCTACGGGTACTACTGGTCTTCTACTCAATATGATGGGACACGCGCGTATAATCTACGTCTAAGCTTTTCGGATGGACTCGTGCGTGGTGAGGACTATAAGTATTATGGAATAGCTGTCCGCTGTATGGCAGACGATTACGATAATACGATGCAAGATTTCGATAATT
>CAYRGP010000105.1:0-1405 GCA_964423995.1 uncultured Candidatus Saccharibacteria bacterium | reverse complement strand
ACGTTCCAAGACTTTTTCGCCAGAAAAAGTCTTGACAAATATATCAAGCAGGAGTACATTAAAGATAATGGTTTTGGTTAGTTGAGAACCATGTATTAAATAAAAATATAAAAACACATCGGAGAAAAGATGGGTCATATAAGTATAAATAAAAATAATCATATTTTTACGGTTGCTACTTTGATTGCGACTTTTAGCTTCATTTTTAATATAGGGGTACTATTTACTAATTCCGCTTATGCTGCGTCTTATGTCAATATTTCTTCTAATGGCTCTGGCGATACAGCCGGAGTAGTCTCACTTGGCAGAGTTCATCCGTCTTCTTCTGGCTCGCTTGCCACAGGGAATGATACCATTACAGTTCATACAGACTGTTCAGCCGGCTATAAGGTTTATGTCTCCGGACAGAATGGTAAGACTACGAATCTTACTAACCAATCTGCAGAAGACCCGACTAACCCATCCTCTTCTGACATTATCTCTGCCTCCTCTAACACTATCGCTAGTCCAAATATTCTTTCTTCTAATACTTGGGGCATCAGTGGTAGTAGCACTGATATCGAGAACCATCTTTATGTCGGTCTTCCGGCCTATGAGGATGCTCTTAACGCTGCGCTCGTTACCAAAACTAACGTAGCAGAAGAATCTACCGTACCGATTTATTATGGCGTAAAAGCAGACACGTCTCTTAATTCTGGTACTTATTCTGGCGACGTATTATACACGGTCTTGATGGATACTTCCTGTATTCCATATACCGTAGAGTTCAATTCTAATACAGAAGACGCATCCGAAATTACTGGAGAAATGCCTGCCCAATCTATTCTTCCGAACGCTACTACGGCTCTCGCTACTAATGCTTATCAACGTTCCGGTTATGCTTTCCTAGGTTGGTCTGAATCTGCTGACGGTAAAACCGGTACGGCTACCAATGGAATTGGCACTGAAGCAGATGTAGACTATACCGATGGACAAGAAGTCACAAACCTTGCCACCAGCGGCGACACTAAAACCCTTTATGCTATCTGGGTAGCCCTGGATGGCAATATGCAAAACTGGGTTGGCTGTTCCGCCATGAATTCTGGTGATACAGTTAGATTAAAAGATCTCCGCGACAGCACCATTTATACAGTTAAAAAATTCGGCGATGAATGTTGGACTACAAACAATCTTGTCATTGGTCATGATCAGGGCTATGCTTTAACTAATGAATTAACCAATATCTCTGATAATGATTCTAATACTTATTATATCCCCCAGGCTGGCTATCAGGGTGATGGCGTCATAACTGAAGATAGTACCAACAGTACTACAGTGGCATCGTTCTATGGTAACGCAGCCGAAGACAAGCATGCTAAGGTCCAATATCGAGCCAAAGGCCAAGGCGGAGACGCATATAGTGTAG
>CAYRGP010000104.1:0-1407 GCA_964423995.1 uncultured Candidatus Saccharibacteria bacterium | reverse complement strand
GCCGGCGTAAGTAAAGCCTGCAGCGCCGTTACTGGCGAATCTATCTAAGGAACCAGAGTCGCCGGCAACCATATTCTTACGAACAGTGGAATCAGAAGTGTAGTAGTTGTAAGCCGTATTACTATTAGTCCAACTAGCGCTACCATTGTAGGAACGAGCGAGATTGGCGAATTCAGAGGAAGCGGCGGTGATGCTGGTACCGTTATCAGAGACGAATGGGAGTCTCCAGCCCTTCGGGCAGATGTCTCTTGAGGTCGAGCCGGAAGTCTTGCTGTCGTTGTAGTAGGAATAGCCAAGGGAAGCAGTGTAGAAGTTGTAGTAGGCGGTGTTTTCGGGGACGGCGTTGCCGGTATTATTATCGGTGGTACCTTGGGCTCTGTAACCTATCTGCGCGTAGTTCGGATAGGAAGTACTAAAGTCGATAGATCCTCCGCCAGAGGCTACACTGGAGCTGGTCATAGAGGTTGTATTTGCTCTTTGGTTCTGCGGCGGGAGGTAGTACTTATTGGTGTCGTCAGATGGAATGTTAGTGTTGGTGTTGTCGAGAGAGTCTGCGACCATACCGGTAGCGGAGATGGTGAGATTGTCGATCATCCAACAGTTGCCATCAGCAAGTTTCTTGACGTGATAATCGTGATTATCGCGAGAGTCACGGACTTCCATGATGTCTCCGATATTTGGAAGTCTGGAATCACAATCAAAGGCCTGCATATAGACGGTGTTCTCTTCCCAAATGGCATAGAGATTGATGGTGCCGGAAGTCGGGATGGTTTGGCCGGCGGCTTCTGCGGCGGTGATGAGGTTTTGGATGGTGATGGTATCTCCGGCGGCGTAGGTGGCGGTGGTGGCGCTACTACTTAAGGCCCAGCCGGCGAAGTGATAGTTATCCTTAGTGAAGGTAGCTTCTGGGAAGGTGTAGGTAGCGGAGCTAACTACGGTAGCTGGGTTCATCGTACCTGTACCGGTACCAGTGCCGCTAGTAGCATTGAAATTAATGTTATAGGCAGTTTCCCAGACGGCGTAGATAGTGAAAGAGTTTCCGGAGGTGACGTCTTGTCCGGCCTCGATAGCGGAAGCTAGAAGAGAGTCGGTAGCGACAGTCTGCCCAGCGAGATAGACTGGAGTGGTAGCACCAGCGGTGAAGGCCCAGCCTTTAATGCCCATACCGGCTTTAGTAAAGCCAGAAGTAGGAAGGATAGTGTTTAGGCCAGCAATAATAGTTCTTGGGTTGATGACTTCTTCTGAGTTATCGCCACCATTAGAGTTGAAGTTCATGGTGTATCTAGTACCCTCAGACTTAGAAGTAGCGGAGAAGAGGACGTTATTAGTATAAGTACCAGCCGGGAGAGAAGTAGTGAGTTTAGCGCCGAAGTTAATATTATAAGTCTGGTAGGAGCTAGGGTTACA
>CAYRGP010000103.1:0-1454 GCA_964423995.1 uncultured Candidatus Saccharibacteria bacterium | reverse complement strand
AACCAGGACGTCTTCCTGGGTTGGAGCACTAATCCAAATGCCAATGCCGATGCCGAAGAGCCACTATACACTAACGAAGCAGACTTTATCGCTAATGCGCCATACACAAATATAGACAATACGGTTACTATGTATGCAGTCTGGGGTAAAACCTTTAATGCAGCCTATGCTGATGCAAATAAATCACAACTATCTGGTCATTATAAAATGCAAGATGGTACAGAAGAACTATGTAAAGAAATCTACGTTGGTGCTACAGAAACTCTAATTGACTCTAGAGACAATACTACTTACATGGCAGGAAGACTAAAAGACGGTAAGTGCTGGATGCTAGATAATCTCGCACTTGATCCAACAAATTCCACTACTGCAGCCAACATGAACGCATCCAACACTAACGCTACCCAAGAAGCCATCACCAACCTTCTAAACGGTGGTAGTAGTACTGCTGGATGGAGTAGTGTAGCCGTAGAGAACAAAATTACTGGATGGAATACTACAAGCCCAAACAATGCCTATGAATATCCATATGTTAATAATCAAAGCAAAGATGCTCTCGTCACGTCCTACGGCCCAGCCTCTACTAACGGACAAGCTAAAGTAGGTATCTACTACAACTTCTGCGCTGCATCTGCTAGTACATATTGTTATGCAGAAGGTAGTGGCGTAGATGTACCAGATACCATCATTGACGCTCCTCAAGACATCTGTCCAGCCAACTGGCGAATGCCTACTGGTGGCAGTACTGGTGAATACTACTCACTAGCTCAGAAGTACGGTAGCGATGCATCTAACACTAACAGCCTCCAATATAACTTGTCTACGCCTCTTTCGGGTTACTACTACGGTAGCTCGGCGTACGGTCAGGGTAGCTACGGCTACTGGTGGTCGTCTACATACTACAGTAGCAACCTCATGTACGGCCTGAGCGTCGGTCCGACTTACGTGACCCCGCACGGCAACGACGGTCGCGGCTATGGTCAATCTATGCGATGCTTGATGAGTGAGTAGCCGATTTCTCCCCTAGAACCCCAAGGAATAAAGCGCCCCCGTTCCTGTGAGTTAACGCGAACAGGAATAGGCGGGCGCGGAAAAAAATTTTATGAAAAGAAAATATACTGATAAACAGAGACAGGCTTCGCTTCCTCTTATGGAAGCTGTTGCTATAAGTACTGGTAATAAAAGTAAAATCAAAAAGGATTTTACACCAGCAGAAGCAAAAAAGATTTTAGCTACTATCAAAGGAGGTAAAGATAAACAAGTTGAAAATTCCGACAATAAGAAAGAGTTGATTGAGCGTCGAGAAAAGATAATTAAGCTTAAGAAGGCCGTGCGGGAGCTAGAAAAAACGAACCGTTCAAGATTAATCCTATTTCCATCTTTCTCACGTGAGAGTGATACTACTGAATGGTATAAGATGGGGAATTTTTCTGCCTTGTATTATGTGTACAGAA
>CAYRGP010000102.1:0-1468 GCA_964423995.1 uncultured Candidatus Saccharibacteria bacterium | reverse complement strand
CAGTAGTACCAGACTTTATTTCTTCAATCAGATCTCTAATACTCGCTGCTTTCTCAAATTCCAAATTCGCCGCCGCGAGTTTCATTTCCGACTCTAGCTGTTTGATGAGTTTCGGATATTCCTCTTTCGGTACTTTCCTAAGGTCTAGCGCATCTTTCTGCTCTTTCTCTGGGATAATCGCGCGCAGCCCCGCCGAAATCTCTTTAGAAATCCCGCGCGGAGTGATATGATGTTCAATGTTATAAGCCTGCTGAATCTCGCGCCGGCGGTTAGTCTCGGAAATCGCGCGTTCCATACTTTCGGTAATTATATCAGCATACATAATCACTTTCCCCTCCACGTGCCGCGCCGCCCGGCCGATAGTCTGAATCAGCGCGCTCTCAGACCGGAGGAACCCTTCCTTGTCCGCGTCCAAAATCGCGACTAAAGACACTTCCGGAAGATCCAACCCCTCGCGCAGAAGATTAATCCCGACCAGCACATCATAAACTCCATTCCTCAGGTCCCTCAGAATATCTCCGCGCTCCAGCGTGTCGATATCCGAGTGGATATAGGCCGTCTTCACCCCTCGCTCCTTCAGGTGGTCCGACAAATCCTCCGCCATGCGCTTAGTTAACGTCGTGACTAGCACTCGCTGATTCTTCGCGATGCGCTCGTCGATTTCTTCCATCAAATCATCAATCTGACCTTCCGTCTTCCGTACCTCTATTTCCGGGTCTAAAAGTCCCGTCGGGCGGATGACTTGCTCGACCGGCTCCGGCGAATGTTCTAGCTCGTATTCACCAGGGGTCGCAGAGACGTAAATCGCATTTTTAATGTGGCTCTGGAATTCGTCAAAAGTCAGCGGCCGGTTGTCCAGTGCGCTCGGCAGCCGGAACCCATATTCCACCAACGTTTCCTTCCGCGCGTGGTCACCGTTGTACATCCCTCGGATTTGTGGCAAAGTCATGTGTGACTCGTCCACCAGTAGTAAGAAATCTTCCGGGAAAAAGTCAAGTAGTGTCGCCGGCGGCTCGCCCGCCTTGCGCCCATCTAGATGCCGAGAATAATTCTCGATACCCTTTACGAACCCGGTTTCTCTCAGCATCTCTAGGTCGTATTTCGTTCTCTGGGACAACCTCTGCGCCTCCAGATATTTCTGATTATCCTCGAAATATTTCAGTCTCTCCTCGAACTCCACCTGTATCGTCGCCAGCGCTCGCTCTAGCTCGTCTTTCGGCGTGGCGTAGTGGGTATTCGGGAAAATGAAAACTTTCTCCGGCCGCTCTTTTGTCTCGCCGGTCAGCGGGTCGATGATTTTTATATCTTCTAGCTCCTCGAACCCGAACTCGAACCGATAGGCGATCTCTCCGCTTGCCGGGAAAACGTCCACGACATCGCCCCGCACCCGGAAATTCCCTCGCTCGAAAGCGATATCGTTCCGATGGTATTGCATCGCCACGAGGTAGACCAAGAGATTGGACTGGGA
>CAYRGP010000101.1:0-1479 GCA_964423995.1 uncultured Candidatus Saccharibacteria bacterium | reverse complement strand
CGTTGAAAGAAACAACATAAGAGGTAGTGGGGCTAGGGCCAGGGCCAGGTCCAGGTCCAGGTCCAGGGCCAGGAGGTGTAGTGTCTTTCCACTGAGCTGTAAGAGTGGTATTCTCGGTAATGGTATCGCCAGCTGATGCTGTGCCGCCATTAGGATAGGTCCACTTTACAAAGCTCCAGTAACCAGACCTTGTAGGAGACGGTAAGGTACCAAGAGTATTGGTGTAGACCGATTCGTAGGTCTCGTTACCACCATTGGTATCGAACTGTACCTCATGAACGTCCGTCGCATAGCCAAAGCCATACGTCGAGAAGAACTGTGTATAAATATGCACAACAGTACCATCTATGAAGTAAGTTCCGTCCTCTTCCTCGCCCGGATTCGGAGCAGTATCAAGCTGTCTGAGCCTAATACGTGTCGGGGGATTCCCATGTTCACGTACAATCGCTTTAAGATTAGCTGTTCCATTGGTAGGGGTATAAGCAATATCGACTACCCGTCCCAAATCATTGATTTCGTGCGCTACACTATTCTGAGAAGGAGAAGTGATGTACTGCGTAATATCAATCTCCACATACGACTTAGTAACCCCAGCTGTCATACCACTAAAGATATCGTCCATATCCTGGTCAATATCATCGCCAGTATGTCCAGCACCTGTAGTGTCTTCCTCGACGAAGAACTTGGTGACCGAACTTTCGCCAGCGCCAACATTGCCATCTAAGATACCCTCAATTGTATTAGCAGAGCTATCGTCGACCGTGTTTTTACCGTTACCTTCCTTCTCTATGATAGTTTCGCCAGGTACAGCGGAAAGCCAGTTGGCCGCAAGCGTAATGCTCTGGTCATTCGGCTCCGGCACGGTATAGGTCATAAGTTTATCCTCGCCACCATTTACAGTCCAGCCGTCGAAAACGTTATCTGCTTTCTTCGGAGCCGGGATGATGGCAATAGTGGAACGGTCATCGTCGGCATAAGCCTTGATGAAATCCTTTACGCCTGCCTCATAGCCGAAAGCGTCCCAACCCTCAATGTCGCTTTCTACGAAAGCGCCGTCATTAAGAGCGAAGCCCACAGTGACATATTTAGCATCTGAGAAGACAGCCCCGTAGGTAAGATCTCCAGTAATATCACCAACGTTTAACACTAACGGTGCTACCGGCTCATCGGAGCTGGAGCTGAGTTTCCAACCATCAAAGACATTGTGAAGCTTGTAGATGGCCGGGATAGTCAGACTCTCTTCAACAGTTTTAGTAATAGTAGCTTTATCTCCGCTAACCGTGAATCCTGCAGTCGTCAAAGCGCTCAGTGAATTCTCGCTGACGCCAGTCAGACCAGTAATGGTAATAGTGTTGTCGTTAACACTGTAAGGATCCACGATGAATACAAGCGCGTGCTCATGCTCAGAATCAACCCCGAAAGTGGAGAGATTCTGTTCGCCGACGGCATAAGCGGGAGATAATTCGTTCGGATCATCTA
>CAYRGP010000100.1:0-1488 GCA_964423995.1 uncultured Candidatus Saccharibacteria bacterium | reverse complement strand
TAGATGATCCGAACGAATTATCTCCCGCTTATGCCGTCGGCGAACAGAATCTCTCGACTTTCGGGGTTGATTCTGAACACGAGCACGCGCTGACATTCTTCGTCGATCCCTACACTGTAAACGATAACACTATCACACTTACTGGCCTAATCGGCGTCAGCGAGAATTCGCTGAATGCGCTAGAAGAATTAGGCTTCACCATTACACCAGATGATGTAGACAATCCCACCACACTTACGGCTACTATCACCAAGACCGTCGAAGAGAGCTTGACTATCCCGGCTGTCGTTAAACGTCACAACGTTTTCGATGGCTGGAAACTCAGCACTAGTAATGACAATCCAGTGAAGCCGTTAGTGTTAAATGTTGGTGACATCACTAAAGATCTCACATATGCAGCTGTTTTCTCTGACGCTAAATACGTTACAGTATCCTTTACTCTTGATGGCGGCGCCTTCCAGGCTGACGACATTGAGGGCTGGGACGCTTTCGGCTATGAGGCTGGCGTAAAGGATTTCATCAAGGCTTATGCCGACGATGACCGTTCCACTATTGCCATCATCCCGGCTCCGGAGAAAGCGGATAACGTTTTCGACGGCTGGACCGTAGATGGCGGCGAGGATAAGCCCATGTCTTATACCGTACCGGCGCCTAACGACCAGGATATTGCAATGGTGGCGAATTGGATAGCTGCTGCAGCAGGAGAAACCGTGGTCGAGAAAGAAGGCAGCGGTAGCAATACCGTAGATAACACCTCTGTCTCTGACCTCAAGGATGTTCTCGATGACAATGTTGCTGCTGGCGAGACTTCAGTGACGAAGTTCTTTATCGAAGAAGATACCACCGGTGTTGGCCATGCTGGCACCGATATTGACGACGATATGGACGACATCTTCAGCGGCGCCACAGGCGCAACGATCACGAAGTCTTATGTTGAGTTTGAGATCACGCAGTATATCACCTCAGCTACCAAGAATAGCGAGGCGCATGCTATCACCGACTTAGGTAGGGTTGTAGACATCGTCTATACACCCACCAATGGAACAGCTAATCTCAAAGCAATCGTACGTGAACACGGAAATCCCGCGACACGTGTAAGATTTAAACAGCTCACTGCTGCGCCAGCTGCAGGCGAGGAAGAGGACGGCACTTATTTCATAGATGGCAATGATGTGCACATCTATACGCAGTTCTTCTCGACCTACGGCTTTGGCTATGCGACTGGCGTCCATGAGGTAAAGTTCGACACTAACGGCGGTAACGAGACCTATGACCCGGTTTACACCGATACCTTAGGTACTTTGCCGTCGCCTACGAGAACTGGAAACTGGAATTTTGTAAAGTGGACCTATCCTAATGGCGGCACAGCATCAGCTGGCGATACCATTACCGAGAATACCACTCTTACAGCTCAGTGGAAAGACACTACACCTCCTGGACCTGGCCCTGGCCCTAGCCCCACTACCTCTTATGTTGTTTCTTTCAACG
>CAYRGP010000099.1:0-1509 GCA_964423995.1 uncultured Candidatus Saccharibacteria bacterium | reverse complement strand
ACCAATATCACTCAGAAGCTCTTAAAATTGCTAAAAACACCATTAGTAGCGGTGGTCGTATCGCACTCTTTGAATATCGTGACTTAAAGGCTGACGGTCAAGATTTGGTGCCGCACGAACTGTGTGATTTTTCTTGTACTTATGAGGAGTTCGAAGAGAAAATCAACAATCTTTCCACCGACGGTGGTGGAGATGAGCCAGAATCCGTCCTCTCGGCCTCGCTCGGTGTGCTGAACAAACTTTCTTGGCAAAAAGGGGCGACCAAATCTATCGTATTGCTCACTGACGCAACCTACCACAACATCGATTTTGATGGCACCTCGCTCTCGGACGTCGTGAAACGTAGCTTAGAAATAGACCCCGTCAATTTCTATGTTGTTGCGCCATCTAAAATTGCGACTTACTATCACAACCTTACTTCCTCCACGAATGGCGAAACTTTTAATCTCACCGCCGACGATATCGCATTGTCTGGGAAAACTCTTCTAAGCCGCCCAGATTTGAACTTTCAATTTGAGTCTTACGCTTTTACTACCGGTGAAATTGCCAATTTCATAGTCAAAACTACCGCATCCGATATCGATCACTTCGAATGGGATCTAGATTTAGATGGAGTTTTTGAGCTTTCCACTACTACCCCTACTATCAGTCGGTTATATTCCGCTCCGATCTCCGGGTTCATCCAAGCTAAAATCATCACAAAATCTGGTCTTTCTTCTACTGCCTCTGCAACCATAACCATAACCGCTAACGACAGTACTTTAAGCTCAGCCCCTGAAATCACCCGCCTCCAAGCTACACCAGAGAATAATATTATATCCACCACTTACGAATGGTCAAGCGACACTTCCGCCGTCATCGTCGTTTTAGATAACTACATTCTCGGTATCACCAAGGAGACTTCTTTTAAGATACAAGGTTTAACGAGCGGGGAACATCGCTTATCTCTCGTCCCTATTTCCACCTCCGGTCTTCGTGGCGAACCTAAAACCATCGAGTTTAACTTCCAAGCTGCCATCCCCCTAGCCCCTAATACCAGCTTACCGCGAAGATAGATGCCACTCGTGGCAAAATTCACAACGATAAACCGAGAGCCTTGGCGCGCCATGATCATGTTCCGCCACTCTGGCCGCCACTTCCGCCTCCTCGCGCGTGGCATAGCAAATTTTCTGGCTCTCCCCCACCCAACATTTTTTCGGTTCATAAGTCTGATATTTCATTGTGGATAATTATATCACTGTTTTTGGTTATTTTAAAAATAATCAAAAAGTTTGATAGTTTCTTGGGGCACTACAATACTTTTTTGGTTATTTGAAAAAATAACCAAAAAAGGTATTGACAACACTATATATAGCGTCTTATAATAGTTCCAGACACTAAATGTAGGGTCATCACCAAAAACCAGTAATATTAAGAACATACTTGGAGGTACTAGTTTTATGTTCAAAAAAATCAAGAAACGTGACGGAAAAATCGTCAACTTCAATCCAGAAAAAATCACTGACGCAA
>CAYRGP010000098.1:0-1512 GCA_964423995.1 uncultured Candidatus Saccharibacteria bacterium | reverse complement strand
ACCAATATCACTCAGAAGCTCTTAAAATTGCTAAAAACACCATTAGTAGCGGTGGCCGTATCGCGCTCTTTGAATATCGTGATTTAAAGGCTGACGGCCAAGATTTGGTGCCGCACGAATTGTGTGATTTTTCTTGTACTTATGAGGAGTTCGAAGAGAAAATCAACAACCTTTCCACCGACGGTGGTGGAGATGAGCCAGAATCCGTCCTCTCGGCCTCGCTCAGTGTGCTGAACAAACTTTCTTGGCAAAAAGGGGCGACCAAATCTATCGTATTACTCACTGACGCAACCTACCACAACATCGATTTTGATGGCACCTCGCTCTCGGACGTCGTGAAACGTAGCTTAGAAATAGACCCCGTCAATTTCTATGTTGTTGCGCCATCTAAAATTGCGACTTACTATCACAACCTTACTTCCTCCACGAATGGCGAAACTTTTAATCTCACCGCCGACGATATCGCATTGTCTGGGAAAACTCTTCTAAGCCGCCCAGATTTGAACTTTCAATTTGAGTCTTACGCTTTTACTACCGGTGAAATTGCCAATTTCATAGTCAAAACTACCGCATCCGATATCGATCACTTCGAATGGGATCTAGATTTAGATGGAGTTTTTGAGCTTTCCACTACTACCCCTACTATCAGTCGGTTATATTCCGCTCCGATCTCCGGGTTCATCCAAGCTAAAATCATCACAAAATCTGGTCTTTCTTCTACTGCCTCTGCAACCATAACCATAACCGCTAACGACAGTACTTTAAGCTCAGCCCCTGAAATCACCCGCCTCCAAGCTACACCAGAGAATAATATTATATCCACCACTTACGAATGGTCAAGCGACACTTCCGCCGTCATCGTCGTTTTAGATAACTACATTCTCGGTATCACCAAGGAGACTTCTTTTAAGATACAAGGTTTAACGAGCGGGGAACATCGCTTATCTCTCGTCCCTATTTCCACCTCCGGTCTTCGTGGCGAACCTAAAACCATCGAGTTTAACTTCCAAGCTGCCATCCCCCTAGCCCCTAATACCAGCTTACCGCGAAGATAGATGCCACTCGTGGCAAAATTCACAACGATAAACCGAGAGCCTTGGCGCGCCATGATCATGTTCCGCCACTCTGGCCGCCACTTCCGCCTCCTCGCGCGTGGCATAGCAAATTTTCTGGCTCTCCCCCACCCAACATTTTTTTGGTTCATAAGTCTGATATTTCATTGTGGATAATTATATCACTGTTTTTAGTTATTTTAGAAAATAATCAAAAAAAGTTTGATAGTCTCTTGGGGCACTACAATACCTTTTTTGGTTATTTGAAAAAATAGCCAAAAAAGTATTGACAACACTATATATAGCGTCTTATAATAGTCCCAGACACTAAATGTAGGGTCATCACCAAAAAACAGTAATATTAAGAACATACTTGGAGGTACTAGTTTTATGTTCAAAAAAATTAAGAAACGTGACGGAAAAATCGTCAACTTCAATCCAGAAAAAATCACTGACGCAA
>CAYRGP010000097.1:0-1579 GCA_964423995.1 uncultured Candidatus Saccharibacteria bacterium | reverse complement strand
CTCCGGTACTTTGAGACGAAAAGAATCGTTCTGACCAGAGAGAAGAAAAATTACAACCAGCTAATTTTCATGAGGGCTACCGGGGATTGGGTGAAGGCATTTTCTCATTCAGCGGTATTCTTTGTGGAGAAAATCGCGCCACAAATCGGCTCGGCGGCGAAATTGAATAACGACCGTGACTATGAAGTTCGGAGTGAGGTGGTAGTTTCCATTCCGGACATCAAAAAGCTCACCGAAAAGTTAAAGCAGATTGGGATTGAGTTGTTAGAGGAAAAAGACGGCATCTACACGTTCTCTCTGGGATACAGAATCCCGCCCGATGAATACAACCTGATGCGCGAGCAGAACCAGACTATCATCGAGCGAACGGGTAAGATGATTCTCCCGGTCGTTTTGATGCCGGATCTTCTGGAGGACATCAAGGAGCTTTTTAACACCGTATTCTGGGAGGTGCGCAACATGGATGGAGCAGTACGCGAGATGGTCGGCGCTCCGCTAGTGGGATCCGCCAAGGAGATGATTATCAAATACGTCAAAATGTCTCGCAATACCGAGAGCGACGTTCGGGCCTATCTGGAAGATGCGATGGACGACATCGAAAGCATCAATGGTACCTACTTCGTTTTAGACTCGCTACGCATCGTTAGCGAAAAGAAAATGTTCGAGATTGCTATGGAAATTTCCAAAGTACGCTCACAGATTGTCTACGAGATGAAACACCAAGGCATGCAAGACATCAATAAAAAATACGGAGGCATCATCAAATGAGAAAAGTAAAAAATCGCCACTCCAAAAATCAGTTGAAATATTGGCCGGAATGCGATGGGGACTTACTATTTGCTCTTTATGAGGCTTACCTGATGGCGAGGCGGGCCAAGCGTCGGACCGACGACGAAAACAAATTCGAGATGTTCTTAATGGAAAATCTGATTCAACTAAGAGATGATATCATCTATAGGCGATACCACCCGAGCCGGGGCAAGGCTTTCATTACTCATAATCCCGTGATTCGGGAAATTTTTGCGGCGCCTTTTCGGGACCGCATTGTGCATCACTTGTTGTATGCGATGGTGGGATTTTGGTGGGACGAAAGGTACATTTTTGATTCTTACTCTTGTCGCGACAAGAAGGGCACTCTGCTCGGCGTACAACGGATGCAGAAATTCATGGAAAAGGCCTCGCAAGCCGGCTCGAGAGAGGCCTATATCATCAAGGCGGATATTTCGGGGTATTTTATGAGCCTAAACCGAAAAAGACTGTTCGATAGAGTACTTTTGGGGCTGAATAAACAATTTCCGAAAGGCGGTTGGGACTACGAACTCTGCCGCTATCTCTGGGCGGAGATTATTTTTGATGACCCGGTGGATGGCGTGCGGATGGCGGGTGGTAAGAAAGAGTGGGCGCCCCTACCTAAAAACAAGAGCCTCTTCAACCAGCCGGCCGGAATCGGCATCGTAATCGGGAATCTAACTTCACAATCTCTATCCAATACATATCTGGATTCTTTAGATCAATATATGAAAAAGGTTTTGAAGTTTAAGTATTATGGTCGTTACGTGGACGATTTTTATGCGATTGT
>CAYRGP010000096.1:0-1627 GCA_964423995.1 uncultured Candidatus Saccharibacteria bacterium | reverse complement strand
AATATTGGACTTACATTGCAAAGTATGAGCCGGAAGGAAAGGGTCCGGTCGTGGCCCCAGAAGTTGAAGAACCTAATTATGATTTTGTGGTGCCAGAGAATCTGCCAGATGAGATTTATTTGGCGACGGTCCCTTACCGTGTAGCATATGCGGACGTAAGAAATCGTAGTGTGGCAATGGCATAGATTAGCCAAAAATAAAATAAGACCCATCGGGTCTAATTTTAATTTTGGCTGAGCCGGCAGGATTCGAACCTGCGAATGCTGGGACCAAAACCCAGTGCCTTACCACTTGGCGACGGCTCAATCTAGTAATTATGATACCATAAATTAGGCTATTGTTCAATGCTAGTGATTTGGCCGTTCTTTAGATGGAGAATGCGTTGGTTGCGGCTACCGCGGAATTTTAAAGTAAGATCGCGCTCAGCAAGAACAAAGCGGCCATCAATGAGAGCGTCGAGCTCGTTTAGAAAATCTAAAGTGGCTCGGTTTTTCGCAGACTGAGCCTCATCGTCCGTCTTGGCCTCGCTGTAAGCTTTAATTTCTTCATAGGTGAAGCCAGAAAAACTCCATACGTCCCAACCAAGTTCTTTGTGGGCGAACCTAGCGAGTTCTAAGCAGGCGGCTGGTTGGACGAAAGGCTCGCCGCCGCAGAAGGTGAGGCCGGTCTGGCCCTTTAATTTCTTTAGTTCCTCTTTCACTTCTTCTATATCGATGAGCACTCCACCGTTGAAATCCCAAGTTTCGGGGTTTTGGCAGCCTTCACAATGGTTGGGACAACCTTGGGTCCAGATGACGGCGCGAAGGCCGGGGCCGTTCACGATGGAATCGTGTTCAATCGGACCAGATAGCCTAATTTGTCTCACCATTCTATGACTAATCCTTCCCTAGCGCTTTTTTGGCGGATTTTTTGGCGGATTCGCGGGCGGCTTTCTCGGCCTTGTTGTAGACGCCGTTTTTGTGGCAAGCGTCGCAAAAAACAGTATGTTTGACACGGGCGGCTTCCTCGGCCTTTTTACCATCATTCCAACGCTCGAGTGAGCCGACGAGATAGCCGGTGATGCGGCGGAGACGCTCGAAGAGGACGTCGTCTTCTATACGGCCACAAGATGGGCAACGATTCCCTTTGATGATACCAGAGAAGCCACAGACCGGATCGCGATCTACGGGATGGTTAACTGAGCCGTAGCCGATACCAGCTTCTTTCATGTGACGAATTACCGCCTCGAAAGCCTCAATGTTATCGGACGGGTCGCCGTCTAATTCGATGTAGGAAATGTGACCGGCATTACAGAGGGCGTGGTAAGGAGCCTCTTTATCGATTTTGTCGAAAGCCGAGATATTATAATAAACCGGAACATGGAAGGAATTGGTGTAGAAATCGCGATCGGTGACACCTGCGATTTTGCCATATTCCTTGCGGTCGATTTTGGTGAAACGGCCAGCTAGACCTTCAGCAGGAGTGGCGAGGAGCGAGAAATTGAGATGATATTTTTTGGTGTACTCATCGCATTTTTCGCGCATGTGGGTGATAATATCAAGGCCGAGCTCCTGAGCCTCGTCAGATTCGCCGTGGTGTGCGCCAATCATCGCTTTAAGAGTTTCGGCGAGGCCGATAAAGCCAATAC
>CAYRGP010000095.1:0-1652 GCA_964423995.1 uncultured Candidatus Saccharibacteria bacterium | reverse complement strand
AAGAAACGTGACGGAAAAATCGTCAACTTCAATCCAGAAAAAATCACTGACGCAATCGCAGCCGCAGGTGCAGCTACCGAAGAATTCAAATACGATCGTGCTAAACAGCTTTCCGAAAAGGTCCTAAAAACCGCCGAGAAGGAAATCAAAGAGCGCACCCCTCAGGTAGAGCAAATTCAAGATATCGTGGAGCGCGTCCTTATGGAAAGCTCCTTCAAACGCACTGCCAAGGCTTACATTACTTATCGACAAGAAAGGAACCGTGTTCGCGAGGCCAAGTCTAATCTCATGGAGTCCTATCGGACCATTTCTATCGCTGACGCCTCTGAAGATTCCGACATCAAGCGCTCCAATGCTAATGTCGACGGCAACTCCGCCATGGGCAAAATGCTTCAGTTCGGCGCCGAAGGCTCCAAAGCTTTCGCTAAGATGGTACTCCTAAAACCTGAGCACGCTTTTGCTCATGATAATGGTGATATCCACATTCACGATTTAGACTTTTATGCTACCGGCACTCTTACATGTTGCCAAACCGATCCTCTAGTGCTCTTCGCAAATGGCGGTTTTAACACTGGTCATGGTCATCTCCGTACCCCTAATTCTATCGGCTCTTATGCCGCTCTCGCAGCTATTATCCTCCAGGCCAACCAAAATGAGCAACACGGCGGCCAATCCATCCCGAATTTTGACTATGCGATGGCTCCGGGCGTAGACAAAACCTTCAAAAAGGCTCTGAAATCTAATCTCGAGAAATATAACGAATTCGCCGGTAAAACCTTAAAAATCAATATTCCTGACGATATTAAATTCGGAGAAGACGCCCGTCTAAAGAAGCTCAAAGTCCCCGCAAGCGTCATTGAGGCCAGCAATAAAGATACTGAAAAGCAGACTTTCCAAGCTATGGAAGGGTTTATCCACAATCTCAACACTATGCATTCTCGTGCCGGCGCTCAGGTTCCGTTTACTTCTATCAACTTCGGCACCGACACCAGCCCATCCGGCCGTCTAGTCTCCAAGTATCTCCTTGAGGCCACTATGGAAGGTCTCGGTCATGGCGAAACACCAATCTTCCCAATCTCCATTTTCAAAGTCAAAGAAGGCGTCAATTATAATCCTGAGGATCCTAACTACGACCTCTTTAAACGCTCCATGGAAGTTTCCGCCAAACGGCTCTTCCCGAATTTCACCTTCATCGATGCGCCCTTCAATCTTCAGTATTACAAACCCGGCGATTATCGTACCGAAATTGCCACTATGGGCTGCCGCACACGTGTCTTTGGCTCCTGTTTCCCAGAGTCGGACGGGATTGTCACTGGGCGCGGAAACTGCTCTTTTACCACCATTAATCTCGTACGCCTTGGCATCAAACATGGCATCTGTCTCGGCGAAAGAAAAGAGGCTGATTGGTCCGGTTTCTACAAAGATCTCGATAAGATGATGGACTTAGTTAAAGATGAGCTCTTAGAACGCTATGATTTTCAGGCTAACCAACACGTTCGTAATTTCCCATTCTTAATGGGTCAAGGCAACTGGTTCGGCTCCGAAAAACTCGGTCCAAACGACAAGCTAGGCTCTGTAATTAAACATGGCACTCTCAGTATTGGCTTTATCGGCCTCGCCGAAACTCTTAAAGCGATGATTGGCGCACACCA
>CAYRGP010000094.1:0-1667 GCA_964423995.1 uncultured Candidatus Saccharibacteria bacterium | reverse complement strand
TCGGTGCTGGAAAGCACCGAGATACAATTAACAATTTCTAAACACCTTTATGGACGCCAACAGACGATTTGGTTTGAACCAACTTGCAGAAAATTATTATCTGCAAGCAAATCGCGACATGTGCGTGATTTGCTTGCCGAGCTAGTTTCTGAAAAGTTGGGAAAACTCTTTTTAAAGAGTTTTCCCAAAGCGAAGCGCTTACTTGGTGCCCATAGCGCTGGGGAAATACCTGTTCCCATTCCGAACACAGAAGTCAAGCCCAGTAGCGGCGATTATACTGCGATTGCGGGAAACTAGCAAGGTGCCAAATTGTGGAAAAACCGCCGAATCCGGCGGTTTTTTCTTGCGTTTTCTTAGGATTTTTGCTATAATATGAATATACCTAATTGACCGGACCGAAAAAGGCCCGGCTTATTTAATAAAAGGAGTTCTCTATGGAAGAATTAGATTTAAAACAAATGACCGCTATGGTGAAGGTCATCTCTGAGGAGAAGAATTTGCCAGAGGAAACTATTTTAGACGTCATCCAGGCTGCCATTGCCGCTGCTTGGCGCCGCGATAATGGTTCTCGCGATATGGAGGTCCGCTCAGTACTAGATTTGAATCATGGCACCGCGAAGGTCTACGTGATGCGAACCGTCGTAGAGGATGGTCTTGCCTATAATCCAGATACAGAAATCCCCGAGTCCGAGGCTAAAGGTACGAAGGTTGGCGACATTGTTGAAGAAGAGCATGATGTGACGAGCTTTGGTCGGGTGGCCTCTCAGACCGCCAAGCAAGTAGTGGTCCAAAAGCTCCGCGAGGCCGAGCGCAACGCGGTGATGGCGATATTTGAGGATAAAATTGGTACTATTGTCACCGGTACCGTCTCGAAGGTTCTTCCAAAAATTGTTCTTATTGACCTCGGCCGCACCACCGCTGTAATGCCGAAGTCTGAGCAAATCGAAGGCGAGTTCTATTCGGTTGGCTCCAGAATTAAAGTGCTCGTAAAGAGTATCGATCATAACAACGAAAAGGGCCCACAGCTCATCGTATCTCGTGGCTCGGCTGAATTTATTGAGCAGCTCTTCCGCCAAGAGGTGCCAGAGCTCGAAACCGGCTCGGTTGAAATCATGGGCATCGCTCGTGAGGCTGGTCGCCGCACGAAGATTTCCGTTATGACTTCCGTCCCGGGCGTCGATCCTGTTGGTACCTTCGTTGGTGGTCGCGGTGTCCGTGTCCAGGCTGTTATGAATGAAATTGGCGAGCGCGAGAAGATTGATATTATCACTTGGAGCGAGAACGTCTCTGAATATATCCGTGAGGCTTTGAGCCCGGCGGAGGTGATGAAGGTAGAGGTCGAGGGTAAAGCTGCCAAGGTCTACGTATCTGAAGAACAGCAGTCCATCGCTATTGGTAAACAAGGCCAGAATGTTCGCCTTGCCTCCAAGTTGACCGGCTACGAAATCGATATTATTCTCCAGAAAGCCGCCCCGAAGAAGAAAAAGCAGAACGTAGAGGACTCTCTACTTAACGCTATCGAAGATTCTGCTGAATAATAAAAAATAGCCCTTCGGGCTATTTTTTATTCTGGCTGGGGATGAGGGATGAATTGGTGTTGGACCTTAACGATGGTCGACCTCCCAAACAAGTTGGACAATTTCTAATTAATTGTTAATGCTCTTAGT
>CAYRGP010000093.1:0-1683 GCA_964423995.1 uncultured Candidatus Saccharibacteria bacterium | reverse complement strand
AGGCGAATGGGAATAAGCCGAGGGAGGTGCTGATTCATTCGATGGAAGAGTTTGATGAGTTGGCAAATTCCTAGCAGGGGGCATTACTTCGTCAGAAGATGCGCTCCTCATTCGCCGTACTTTTAAGTACGGCTCATTCCGGTGCTCCTTCTTCCTTGTACTGCCTCCCTGCTAGAAATTTGCAGAGTACTTAAACAGTTGCGCAAAAATTCGAGATGGTGTATAATTATTTTGTAATATTATCTCAGCAGATAGTTTTAGACGTATCTGCTTTAACCAAGGGAGTATAAATGAAAGTTTACGAACTTACTATTCTGTTTCATCCCGATTTGGAGATGAATCTAGAGCCGGCCCTGAAGAAGCTAGAGAAGCTAGTTTCTGATAGTGGCGGTAAAATTATCAAAACTACCGAAGACGGCAAGAAGAGGCTGTCGTACAAAATTGAGGGGAATGAGTACGCAATTTATTACTTCTTCGATGTCGAGTTGCCGGCGGATGCGCCGAAGAAAATTTCGGATGCGCTCAATATCAACGATGAGGTGATTCGTTACCTGCTCGTTATTAAAGATGAACGCAAGGAGAAATACGAGGCGAGACGCCGCGAAGAAGAGGAAAAGTCTGAGGCGGAGAAGGCCGAAGAGGGATCCGAAGGTGAGGGTAAAGATAATAAGGAGGAATAATTATGGCTAGAGGTTTTTCGAAAGCTATTATAATGGGTAATTTGACTCGCGATCCAGAGATGCGGACGACGCCGAACGGGGCGAGCGTTTGCGGTTTCTCGGTGGCGGTGAATCGCACTTATCGCGATGGGTCGGGTAATAATGTTGATCAGGTTTCGTTCATTGATTGTTCAGCTTGGGGCAAGCTCGGCGAGACGATTGGCCAGTACGCGAAGAAAGGCTCTGGAGTGTTAGTCTCTGGGCGTTTGGAACAGCGGAGCTGGGAAGACAAAAATACCGGCCAGAAGCGTTCACGCGTAGAGATTGTGGCGGAGGACTTCAATTTCTTGCCAAGAGGCGGGCAAGATGGCTCGACCGGTTCTTATGGTGGCGGGGCGACGAGTACATCGGCTGGTGCGGGTGCATCAGAGGTGGTTCCAGAAGATATACCAGATGAGGTAGATCTTGGTGACATCCCATTCTAGGGATGTCTGGGGGAGCTCCGGTAGGAGCAAACTCTAACGAGGGCGAGGTGCTAAAGATAGCCCTTCGAAGAGAAGGTCCGAGAGGGCCAAAGGCTCCGGTAGGAGCTAGGGGTAAGAGAGGTTTTTAAGGTATTAACTAAACAAGGATAAATTTAAATGCGTAAAGGAAAAAATGATCCAAATCTGTATTTTGACTACAGAGATGTGAAGACGTTGCAGAGATATATCGATGCTTATGGTCGGATTGAGCCAATTTCGAAAACTGGTCTTTCGGCGAAGCAGCAGAGACAGTTGGCTGTGGCAGTGAAGAGAGCGCGACATTTGGCGTTGCTCCCGTTCGTCTCAGAGTGATGGCTACACAGGAGGGCGAATTGCTGCTTCAGCGGATGCGCTCCTCGCTCGACGTATGTCAAATACGTCTTGCTCCGGTGCGCCCGCTTCATTGCACTTCATCCCTCCTGAGTAGTCGTTGATTAATAACTAGAAAGGAGATTATTATGTATGGTCCAACGGATTTGAAGAAAAACGTTTTGATTACC
>CAYRGP010000092.1:0-1702 GCA_964423995.1 uncultured Candidatus Saccharibacteria bacterium | reverse complement strand
CGCCTACACCACCGACTCCATGGGTGAAGACTGGATTTGCCGCGAAATCAACGAAACCCGCACCGCCCTCATGACGAACCTTCAGACCTACCGTTTCTCCGAAGCCATCGAGAATATCCACTCTCTCATCTGGGACAAATACGCCGACTGGTTCATCGAGAGCCAGAAAATGTACAAAAACACGCCTTTACTCCAAAAGACCCTGGAGCACATCCTTATCCTGCTCCATCCTTTCGCCCCATTCGTTACCGAGACCATCTGGCAAAACCTCTCTTGGACCGAAGGTCTCATCATTAATCACCCTTGGCCAGAGGAACTAGCATACGACTCTATCTCCGCCGAGAATTTCGACCGTCTGAAAACCGCTATCTCTGAAATCCGTCGCACCTACCAGGACATTCCTGGTAATGAGAAATTCCCTATCATCTTCGGCGACGACAGTCTCATTGACGACAACCAAGTTTTAGTCCAAAGGCTCACTGGCGCGCCAAGCGTCACTCCCGCAGACGGCACTCCACAGGGAATCAGAATCGCCCTAGCTGGCCGCGAAATCTATCTTGACGTCGACGAAAAAACTGTCAAGGCTTATAGCGACGCTTTGGACGAGTGCATCCTCTCTGTCGGCAGAGAATTGAACGCTCTGAATGCTCGCATGATGAATCCAAATTATGTCGACAAAGCTCCTGCCCATCTCGTCAAAGAGACTAAAGACGCCATCAAAGAGAAAGAAACTTTAATCGATCGCCTGAAAAAGGAACGCGAGCTCATCTAGCTTCGCCAACACCCCTAATAAACCCCCGTTCTCCTCTTGAAACCACCTTAAACTATGCTAAAATATTAGCAGTGGTTTTCATGCACATTAAAAGGAGGGAATTATGAGTAGCAAACGAACTTTTAAAGAGAAGTTGGATTTTTTCATTGGCAACGGCCTCAATATTGACACGATTATTTCTAAAACCGCCAAAGACACCATCCTCAAGAACCTTGAGGTCTGCGCAGCCTATGGCGCCGATATTAATCAGATTGCTGATAAATTAAGCGATGACGAAATCGCCCGAAATCTAGATTTTTTTCTTGACCATGGCGCCGATATCGCCACTATCATAGCAGCAATCCGCCCAAGCACCATTGACGAAATCAAATTACTTGTTAATCATGGAGTTTCTCTGGTGGACATCGTCCACTGTATCGATCAACGCACCGCCCAAATTCTCAGTTCCGAGCTCTTAGAAATGGGGGTCAACCCTTATGTTCTTCTGAATAGAATTAAGAACATCATTCATCCAAATTGTATTGAAGCTCTACTAAATCTAGGTGTCGACGCTGAAAGTCTCGTCAAACATCTCTGGGGAAGCGCTATTAGTGACAATCTGCCCCTACTTTTACAACACGGGCTAAGTACCAACACGGTCTACCAGAAACTCAGCGCCCCACAAATTTTCCAAAACATCCCCCTATTGCTAGAACACGGCGCCCATATCAACGACATCATCGAATATGGCCTAGATAGCGACTGCGTCACTTGGCATTTAGAAACCCTTTTGGGATATGGCGCTAACATTAACCTCTTAGCTAAAAAAGTCACCGAAAGCACTTTGATTGACGATCTTGATTTACTCCTCTCTCTCGGGGCTAAACCTGAAATCATCTTAGGACGTCTACGCTAAAAACCACTAAAAGGCCCAATCTTTGGGCCTTTTCT
>CAYRGP010000091.1:0-1723 GCA_964423995.1 uncultured Candidatus Saccharibacteria bacterium | reverse complement strand
AGTGGAATCTTTTAAGATGGCGCGGAGGGGGAAACTTGGTACGGCAGATGAGTTTAAGTTTGAGGTCAGATGGATGGAGAATCTGGAGATTTTGTTCGAGGATATTTTAAATGACCGATATAAGCCGAGCCGGAGCAAGGCTTTTATTACGCATAATCCGGTAATACGAGAGATTTTTGCGGCGCCTTTTAGGGATAGAATTGTGCACCACTTAATTTATGGGGTTTGCGGACCTTGGTGGGATAGGAGATTTATTAATAATTCGTTTTCCTGTAGAGATAATAAAGGGACGAAGGTCGGGGTGGAGGCTTTGCAACATTGTATGCGTGCGGCGGTTGAGGCCGACAAAAGGGAGGGGCTTTCGGGGGAGAATGTGCGGATTCTGAAGGGGGATTTCACGGGGTATTTTATGAGCCTGAAGAGAGATATTCTGTATGACAGAGTGATATGGGGGTTGGAGCGACAATTTCCGCACAAAGGGTATGCATATGGCTTAATGAAATATTTGTGGGGAGAAGTGATTTTTGATGACCCGGTGAAGGGGGTGCGAAGAGTAGGCAAGAAAGAGGATTGGGCGGAGCTACCAAAGACCAAAAGTTTGTTTTGTCAGCCAGAGGGCCAAGGGATTGTGATTGGGAATTTGACATCACAGTTGCTGTCAAATATTATGCTGGATGTACTCGACCAATACGTAGTGCATGAACTGGGCGTCTCCTATTATGGACGATACGTGGATGATTTTTTCATTGTTACCAGAGAAAAGGATTATGTTCGGGCTAAATATATCATGAAAGTTCTCATACCGGATTTGGTCGGAAAATATGGGCTGTCGATACATCCGAAGAAACATTATGACCAAAAAGTGGAGAGGGGCGTGCCGTTTCTGGGGAAGAAAGTGCACCTCTATTATATGACACTTGGGAATCGGACGATACGGAATTATTTTCAGGCGGCGAGAGAGGTGGCTGAGGGGAGAAGAGATGTGGTATCGATAGTATCTTTTATGGGGATTGGTAAGCACGTGGCTTCAAACAGGCTGAACATGAGAGTGTTTGATAGCGTAGGTTGGGAATATAGAGCTTAAAATAAGCCGCCCTTTTCTGGCGGCTTATTTTCTGGAGGGACACACAAATTGGAGGGGCGAGGGGAGGGAGCGCGGAGCCCCTAGACCTAGTCTGCCATACAGCGGACAGCGAACCCGTTTCTCTTGTTGTTGTTGTTCCGTTTGAGACCGTTCGATGAATTCAAGTTTAGGTTATATGAGTTCGTCGAATCGTTCTGAGTAGACGACCAATAGTTCCCGTTGGAGCCCGCATTGTTGAAACCATTGTTATAGTTCCCGCCAAGTACAAAGGACCAAGGAGACGATGGCCGACTACCGGTGCAGCAACAGCTGAGTAGCGGCACTCGCAAAGAGATAGCTAGAAATCAGGGAGTTTCTGATAGAAAACTGCTGAAGGGGGCTGAATCTAAAATTGCCCCGAATGGACTTATTCATTTTGATTGTTGCTAAAGGGACAATTGTTAGGCGATATATTATACCTCCTTTCTTTCGGGCCTGACAATAATGAATAAGGGTATCTCTGTACCTCCGAGAGATGTCTAATCCGAAGGATTTCTCCGAAAATTGTCCTAGAGATAGACGGCGTCCCTCATATTATATTTTATAGCAGATTTCAGATGGAGGCCTTTAGCCTAGCAGCCAATCGATGATGTTTTTGTG
>CAYRGP010000090.1:0-1774 GCA_964423995.1 uncultured Candidatus Saccharibacteria bacterium | reverse complement strand
AAGTTGAACGACGAAGTTGAAATCGTCGGTCTCCGCGACACACAGAAGTCTGTCGTTACCGGTATTGAGGCCTTCCACAAGACTCTCGATCAGGGTCAGGCTGGCGATAACGCTGGTTTGCTCCTCCGCGGTATTGAGCGCGATCAGATTGAGCGTGGTCAGGTCATCGCTGCTCCTGGCACGATTACCCCACACACTGAGTTCGAAGGTGAAGTTTACATCTTGAAGAAAGAGGAAGGCGGCCGCCACACTCCATTCTCCAAGGGTTACAAGCCACAGTTCTACTTCAGAACTACCGATGTTACCGGCGAAGTTGAGCTCCCAGCCGACAAGGAAATCGTCATGCCTGGCGATACTGTTACCTTCAAGGTTAAGCTCCTCGCCCCAATCGCGATGAACAACAACGACCGTTTTGCTATCCGCGAAGGTGGCAAAACTGTAGGTTCGGGTGTCATCACCAAGATTGTGAAATAATAACAATTTCACATTAAAAAAGCCCCCATTCGGGGGCTTTTTTAATGTACAAGGTTAAGGGAAGAACGTTCCAATTATTACGACTCCAACTAACATAAAAGTTATTGCGCCTAAAATTTCGAGAATCTCCATTCTATACCTCCTTTAAAAAAGAACAACTACTGATACAATTATAAAACAACATTGATAAAATGTCAATTTAGAGCTTGATTTTTCCAGACAAATAGCATATAATAATTACACTACTAATTAATATCAAGCCCGAAAAACTCCATTCTTTCGAGGTTATCGGGTAAGAAAGGAATCATTATGGCTGAAGCCAAGAAAAATGAAGGTCTAAAAATCAGAATCCGTCTGAAGGCCTATGACCACCGCGTTATTGATCAGAGCGCGAAACAAATTGTCGATACGGCTATTCGTACCGGCGCTAATGTCTCTGGCCCAGTACCCCTACCGACCAAGCGCAGTACTTTCACCGTCGTCAAGAGCCCACACGTCTACAAGACTGGTGGCGAGGCTTTCGAGATGAAGGTCCACAAGCGTCTCATCGATATTACCGGCGCCACCCCGAAAACGATTGACAGTTTACAGAATTTGTCTCTCCCAGCCGGTGTCGACGCTGAAATTCGTATGTAGTATGCTATAATAGATATATGACATTAACTGCGAGATTTAAGAAGAAGTTTTACTTCGTTGCCGCGGGCTATTTCCGTATTTTTGCGAACCACGTTTTGAAGCGTTGGCATCCTCGGATTATCGCGATTACTGGTTCGGTCGGGAAGACCACGATGCTCCATTTAATAGAGGCCGAGCTAGGTAAGAAGGCCCATTACTCGCATGATGCAAACTCTGCTTTTGGTATCGCTTTTGATCTCGTAAACCTTCGGGGGATTACCGGCTCGAAACTTCGCTGGATTTACCTCTTTCTCGCCGCCCCTGTTAAATCGCTTTTTGTCAAACATCAGGAACCATTTTATGTGGTAGAGATTGACGGTGAACGCCCGCATGAGACCGAATTTTTAGCGAGTTGGCTAAAGCCCGAGGTTACGCTCTGGGTCTCGCTCGGCCGTTCCCATGCGGTTCAATATGAGCAACAGATTAGAGATGGTGAGTTCGAGAGTCTAGACAAGGCTATCACCCATGAATTTGCCATGCTTCCGCAGTACACAAAGAAAGAAATCTATATCGACGGCGACGTCCCTCTGATGGTGAAGGCCACCGAGAAAATTTTAGGCAAAGAGCTGACTCACGCCACAGTTTCTAAATTCTACAAGAAAGATTTAAAAACCTATACCATCGC
>CAYRGP010000089.1:0-1795 GCA_964423995.1 uncultured Candidatus Saccharibacteria bacterium | reverse complement strand
TCTTCGGCGTCTAACCTCGCAAAAACGCGCTTACCGCGCCCGAAAAGGCGCACATCGAAACGCTGTGCTAGTGTTTCTAGGGAATAAGTCTTCAACTCGTGGATTGCGTCGCGGACAGGCGATTCCATTAGCTCCATGCGCTCGAACTTGTCGTAATCGCGCGAGTTGAACCTGCCGTTATGTTCGAGCATGAAACTTTCAAGTTGCCAAGCGGTAACCGGTATTGGTTTGCCGGGTTTGGCTTTCTTGAATGTTTGGCGTTTTGCCATGATAGCCTCGTTTCCGTTAGAGGTTGCGCACAAAGCGGTATGTATCATCCGACATATTTTACAGATTCGTAATCACCAAAATTGTGTGTAGCTTCAAAAACGATTTCATCTTTTTCACTTTTATATACTTTAAACCACGGATAGAGTTTACATCTAACTTCTACTCCGAAAATATTTGTTGCGACTATCGACATATCGAATACATACGTTTTGCCTTTTTCGAATTTGATTCTGCTATGTGGGTTTGTAAAAGCGAATCTAGCATAGCAGAAACCATGTTTGTTTTCGATCCATTCTTTATCTAGGCCAGAATCAGTGTGCTCTATCTCTGTACATTCTTGAACGACTTTCATAGTTGCTATTTTTTTCCATTTAAAATCTTCTGTGATTTGATGAACGACAATATCTTTTTCTAGTTTTATGCTACATAGAATATTGTCGTCATATTCTCTAATTTTTAGTTTTAGAGTATCCCCATCAATCCTTTGATAGTCTTTTATAAAATTTATCTTAAAGAATTTCTCAGAAGCTATTTTGTCCGCTTCTATGCGCCGTTGAGTCTTTGCGATAGTAAGAGTGAAGTGCAAAGTTAGTAATCCAAGAGAAAGGGTAAGAATGTCACTAAGCCATTTAATGCTAGATGTATCGATTCCCAATGCGCTTGGGAAATTAAAAAAATCAAACATGGATAAAACTATAAATGCGATAAGAATCACGACCAGACTTATATTTTGGCCAACAAACGATAGCATCTTCTTCATATTATTTATTATAACCTGCAACTAGCATTTACCCATCAAAAATGGCCTAAACATGTTTATTCTTTATCTTTTTGATATAATATTCTTATAGTCCATATGAGAATTAACGGGAGTTACAGATGCTATTTAATATATTAAACGATATGAAGCGACTCACATTTAAAAGGCACAAAAGCGGATATTATTACTACTATAGCGTTAAGTGGTATGATTACGACGAGATAGATAGCTATCCTGCAATTCCTATTCCTATAAAGATTGCAGAAGACGGGACTAGCTATCAGTTTCTTAAGATTAATGGCCAGTGGTCAAGAGCACATAAATTTTTGCATTTTGGGGGAAGCCTAGAAGACGTTATGCTAGGCAGGTTTGTATTGCCATCAATTATTGATTATATGGATAGGCATCAGGTTTATTTTTTGAGATTAAAAGCACAACGCAAATACATCGTAATTAAGGAAGATACTCCAGAGAGAACAATTTCTGCTGAAGTACAATGCCCAAAAGATCCCCATCCTCGCAAAACTCAACTTGAAATAGAAAAAGAATATGAGGAAGATCGTAGTGATTTTGAAGATTACGACGAAGATTTTTAGCTATATCTACACAATATTCTTAAAAGTTCGAATCTCTTTGCCTGTATATGTATACCTCAGAACTAGCACGGCATCAGTATCGGATAATCCTTTTTAGGTATAACCTTGATCTTCGCCGTGTATTCGGGGTGGTCAATACACCAGTCCACCACCATGCAAAGCCGAGCAA
>CAYRGP010000088.1:0-1810 GCA_964423995.1 uncultured Candidatus Saccharibacteria bacterium | reverse complement strand
TTAACGAGAATCTCACCGCCGAGACGGGCTTTTTTAGCCTCTCCGCCGGTCATGATACCCTTAGAGGTGGAGATGAGGACGATACCGCGGCCGGATTTAACCACTGGGATTTCCTCTACGCCGACGTAGACGCGGCGACCAGGCTTAGATACCTTCTCGATTTCGGTAATAGTCGGGTTTTTACCCTCTTCGTTGATAATAATATGTAGAATATCGCGAGGGGTCGATTTCTCTAGCTTGTAAGATGCGAGGTAGCCGGATTTTTTCAAGCCTTCTACGACAGCAACTTTTAGCTTAGAGGTAGGGACGCGAATTTCGGTTTTGCCAACCATCATCGCATTACGGATGCGGGTTAAGAGGTCGGCGATTTGGTCTGTTGATTGTAGTGACATATGATCTCCTTTCTCCTTACCAGCTACTCTTAGTTACACCAGGGATTTCGCCCTTGCTTGCTTTTTCACGGAAATTAATACGGGAAAGCCCGAAACGACGCATATAACCGCGTGGGCGACCGTCTAACAGATCGCGATTCTTAAGACGCGTAGGACTACTGTTTTTCGGTAACTTCTGTAGACCCTCGAGATCCCCAGCGGCCTTCAAAGCGGCTCTTTTCGCTTTATATTTGTCGTACATTTTCTGCCGTTTCTGGTCACGGAGAACTGCTGATTTCTTAGCCATTATTTATCCTCCTTCCCTTTCTCGAACGGCATTCCAAAGGCTTCTAGCAATTTTTTGCTCCCTTCTTTCGTTCCGTTTTTAATAATAAATGTAATCTCTAGGCCATGGAGAACGCCGGCGTCCTCAAAGGTGATCTCTGGAAAGACGGTCTGCTCTCTTAAACCGAGGTTGTAATTGCCCTGCTTATCGAAGGACTTCAGGCTCACACCGTGGAAATCGCGGACGTGAGGAAGGGCGATGTTAATCAGGCGATCGACGAACTCGTACATCTTGTCATTTCTGAGAGTTACGAGGTAGCCAATCGGAGCGCCCATGCCCTTTCTGATTTTAAATGTGGCGATAGACTTCTTGGCAAGGCGAGAAGTCTCCTTCTGGCCGGTAATTTTGCTTAAAGTCAACTCGACGGTCTCGGTGAAACGCTTGTCGTCACGCTTTTTGCCGACTCCACAAGATACGATGACCTTCTCGAGTTTCGGGACCTGGCTGATGTTCTCGAGGCCGAGCTCCTTCTTCAAATTCTGTTTGATGGTCTTATCGTACTCTTCCTTGAGTCTTGGGGTGTATTTAGTTTCTGCCATATTACTTACCCTCCTTCTTCAGGTTAGATAGCTCGATACCGACATGGATGGTCTTCTTGCCGCCCTGAGGATTGATGGGGCTTTTACCGAGGTGGCGCTCAATGACACCGATGCCCTCGAGTAGAGCTTTGCCATTTCTCTTGTCCATCTTGACGATTTTGGCGGTTTTACCTTTGTTGTCTCCGGCAATGATTTTTACGGTATCACCGGTCTTTAAATTCTGTGCCATATTAGAGTACCTCCGGTGCTAAGCTGATAATCTTGGAAAAGCCGAGGTCTCTGAGTTCTCTCGGGACTGGCCCAAAAACGCGAGTACCACGCGGGGTCTTGTCGTCATTGACGAGGACGGCGGCGTTATCATCGAAACGAATGGTGGAACCATCTGGACGACGAATCTGGGCGCGAGTCCTGACGATGACGGCGCGAACGACGGCCTTTTTCTTCACGCCGCCGGTAGGGGAGGCGTCTTTTACAGAGGCGGTAACGATGTCACCGACGCGAGCGTAGCGAGCGCGAGTGCCGCCAAGGACGCGGATGACGCCGAGCTCTTTGGC
>CAYRGP010000087.1:0-1927 GCA_964423995.1 uncultured Candidatus Saccharibacteria bacterium | reverse complement strand
CCCCCCCCCTGCGCGTTTTGTCAAGCGCGATTTGGTGGAAAAGCTGGCCCAGTTTTCCACAGGCGGGTTAGCGGAATATGAACATCTATCATTACGCGCTTCAGGCGTGTCTCAGGAATCGCAGTGGCGTCCACTAGACGTGGCGGAATTTGCGGCGGGCGGTCTCGATAGCCCAAGTTTTGCGGTAGGAGAGGGGCTTTAAAATGAGGTCGTGGGCGGGGACGTACTTTAGCTCCTCGACGCCGAAGCCACGCTTAAAACAAGAGACGCCGTAGAAACGGTGGCTCGTCTCGTCTTCGCCGACGATGCCCCAGAAATTATAGCGCCCGATGCCCCGCGCCCGGGCGTCGCGCATAGCCTCCATGTGGAGAAGGGGCGCGCCGGACAGTTTCGTGCCGAGCTCGGAGGAGACGCCGTAATGGTACGAAGCCTCGTTGCCGTAAAAAATCATGAAATTCTGGGCGAGAATCTCGCCGTCGTACTTCGCGGTATAGAGGACGGCCTCGCCGTTTGGGGCGAAAGCAGCGAACTGTTTGGTCAGGAAATCCTCGGAGAAGGCGAAGAAATCATGGCGTTTCGCGGTCTGGAGTTGGATGTTGTAGAAGGTTTTGATATCCTTCGGGTCTGTAGACTTTTCCACAACGATGTGATTCTTCTCGGCTTTTCTGAGAGCCCGGCGGAGGCGCTGGCGCATGCCAGCGAGGATTTCTTCCTCGGATTTTTCTAGATTCAGAATCCCGGCGAATTCGACAGAGAGGTAAATCGGGGCCTTCTTCAGGCCGAGGGTGTTTTCAAAAAGCTTTAGCGAGCGCTCGGACAGCTCGAGTTGGGGGCGGACACGGACGAAGACGCAGCTATTACGCTCGCCGGCGGCTCTAATGTCGGCGAAGACGGCCTTTACTAGCGTCTGGTTTTTCCAATCTAAAATCGGGCCGCCCGCGATGGCGAGATGCCGGCCGCGTTTCGCATGCTCCACGACGCCAGCATAAGCGGCGACGATCTTGCCGCCGGTTTTGACGATGCGCCGGACGATTTCGTTCCCGCGGCTTTTATGAAATTCGTAAAAATCAAAAGACTGCAAGAAATTTGCCTCCTTATGGGAAGTGACGAACGCGTCCCAGAGAGACTTGTCCTCGCAATCGGCAAATTCGTATTTTGGCATGTACTAATTATAGCATGGTTTTGTGATATAATAATACTATGACAATAGCTGAGACTACAATTTCAATGGTGAATCGTCTATCTGAGCCAGAGATGGTGAAGGTGCAAAATTACATAAAGAAAATTTTTGCGAAGAGAGAGGCGGAGCCGGAGTTGAAAACATACACAAAAGAAGAATTTTCATCTTTGATGTCTCAGGCTGATGAAGACATAGAAAACGGCAAGGTCTACACCTTAGAGGAAGATCGGGAGTACGTAAGAAAAAAATATGGGTTTTAACATCATCTTGACAGATGGTGGGCGCAAAACTCGTGACCATATTTTTGACTATTATATGAACGTGCTCGAAGACGCTCGCCTAGCTGAAAGAGTCTACAATGATTACTTGAGAACACTGCAAGATGTTGCAAGGATGGCGCTTTCTTATCAAATTTGCGAAGACAAATTTTTAAAAACTAAAGGTCTCCGAAAGATACATTTCAGAAAATATAATTACAAAATATTCTACGAAGTTCGTGGCAATACGGCCTACATAAAAGCTGTGCTTCATGACAAACAGCTACCGGAAAAATGGCTGAGTTAGAGTAGCTAGGGCTTAATCTTTAGTTTTTGTCAAAAAAGTCTTGCGGAATTTTTGTGGTCTATGTTATACTAGGGTCAGACAAAAAGGTCATGTTTTAAATTGGAATAAAACGGAGGTTTAATGATTTTCACTAAGAGAGAGAGAGAGAGAGAGAGTTCTAGCCGGCTTTTAAGGTCGTATTTC
>CAYRGP010000086.1:0-1936 GCA_964423995.1 uncultured Candidatus Saccharibacteria bacterium | reverse complement strand
CCATTGCTCTTGGCATGGGTGTTTTAATTTCTCATTCTGCCTACGCTGCGTCTTATGTGAATGTCTCTTCTGGCGGTTCTGGCGATACAGCCGGAGTAGTATCACTCGGGAAGATTAAGCCTTCTTCCTCCGGCTCTATTGCCACAGGTAACGATACCCTTACAGTTCATACCGATTGTTCGGCTGGATATAAAGTCTATGTCTCCGGACAGAACGGTAAGACTACGAATCTTACTAACCAATCTGCAGAAGACCCTACTAACCCTTCGACCTCGGACATTATCTCTGCCTCCTCTAACACTATCGCTAGCCCGAATACTCTTTCTTCTAATACTTGGGGCATTAGCGGCAGTAGTACCGATATCGAGAACCATCTTTATGCCGGTCTCCCGGCCTATGCCGACGCTACTAGCACCGCTCTTGTAACCAAAACTAACGTAGAAGAAGAATCCACTGTCCCTATTTACTATGGGGTAAATGCTAATACCGCCATTAATCCCGGTACTTATAAAGGCGATATATTATACACAGTTCTAATGGATTCTTCTTGTATTCCCTATACGGTAGAATTTGACCCCAATGTAGAAGACGAGACCGAAATCACTGGTGAAATGGAGAGCCAATCTATCTTACCAAATTCTCCTACCGCCCTTGCTACCAATGCTTATAAACGTTCCGGGTACGTTTTCTTAGGTTGGAGTACCACTCCAGAAGGTAAAACTGGTAATGTTACTAACGGTATCGGTACTGAAGATGACGTAGACTACGAAAATGAGGAAGAAGTAGAAAACCTCGCCGTTGGTGGCTCGTCCATCACCCTCTACGCCATCTGGGGAGACCTTGGTGGTGACATGCAGGGCTGGACCGGTTGCAGTAAGATGTCTGTGGGTGATATTGTAGATTTAAAGGATACCCGTGACAATAAAGTTTACGCCGTAAAGAAACTTCCAGACGGCAAATGTTGGATGATTGAAAACCTCACCATCTCCGCCACCGGTATGGTCGCAGACTCTCTCGACAACACCAACACTAACATCCCGTCTAGCGATACCAACAAGTACTATCTCCCGCCACAGGGGAAGGCCTACCAAACCGTGGACTCCATCACTAATTCTGCCGTAAAGAGTGCCACTGCCTCTGTAGACTTCGGCACATCAAGTTCAAATTATCAGACATACAGTCGTTACCCACAAGTCGGCTACAGAGCCAAGAACACTACTGACAATAATACCGGTAACCCCGTCCCCGAAAACACCGCCTACTATAACTTCTATACTGCCTCCCTCGGTTACTCCTACTACAACGACGACAAAACTTCCGGCTCCACTCCGCGTGATATCTGCCCGAAGGGCTGGAGATTACCATTCGTTTCCGATAACGGTAACAGCAGCATCACCGCCGCTTCCTCTGAATTCGCTAACCTCGCTCGTTCCTACAACGGTAGCGCTAGCTGGAGTGGTAATGGCGCAACGAATTACAGCTACTACACATCCGATTCTACTATTCGTGAAAACATGGTCGCTGGCGACTCCGGTTCCTTAGATAGGTTCGCCAGCAACGGCGCTGCAGGCTTTACTTACGCCGGCAACTACAATGGCGCTACGTTGGACAGCGTTGGGACGCTCGGGTTCTATTGGTCTTCCTCGGTCTACACTCCTCCCGACTACAGTTACAGCTTATACTTCTATACCACGGATGTGCACCCCCAGGGCGTCAGCAGTAAGTACTACGGGAACGCTGTACGGTGTATAGCTCAGAATAGTGTCACTGTCGCCTTCGATGCTAATGGTGGCACTGGCGAGATGAGCGCGCAGAAACTCTACGAAAACGACGCCACGCTGAAATCTAACACCTTCACTCGCGATAGCTATGCCTTCCTCGGTTGGAGCGAGGATGCTAACGCTACCACTGCTACCTATGCCGATGGCGCCTCCGT
>CAYRGP010000085.1:0-1973 GCA_964423995.1 uncultured Candidatus Saccharibacteria bacterium | reverse complement strand
CCCGAATGCTGGGACCAGAACCCAGTGCCTTACCACTTGGCGAATCCCCAACGCTTTGGTAATTGTGCTAGCAACGTTTCCGCCGCTAGCACGTTACAACCTAAACTTCATATATATTCTAGCACAGATGAAATCCATTTGCAAGGTCTTTTCACTCTAAAACGCTTATGCTATAATAAATACATTATGGTAGAGAAGAAACTATTGCAAAAACAGATTCCAGTAGAAAAAATCGCTCCGAAAAAGGAGCCGGCTTTGCTCCATCCTCTTGATAATATTGAGGATGTAGAGGATTTTTATGCCGCGATTAATCGCGAGCATTTACAAAAGGCTCTCTCCCCAGAGCGCCCCTACACTTATTGGACCATCGAGCTTTATGATAAGCAGAATGGCATTAGAGGCGGTGGCGGTCTTGGCGTGCTAGCTGCGGATACGCGCCGAGTAGCCGAGCAGATGAATGTCCCGTTGACTCTCGTGACGCCATTTTATCCTTCCGAGCAGCATCAGAAATGTAGCATTAGCCACGAAGGCGGCTTCTCTTTCCAAAACCAGACGGAGTCCATTCCTGTTAACTACCAAGATTATGGTTTCACTCTCCTCGACTCTGTTAATATTAAGGCTAACCGGGGACTAGTCAAATTGGATGTCATAGAAAAAGTCCTAGGCTCCACGCGTCTTCTCTGTATCACCGAGCCGGGCTTTGGTGAATTATATTCCGGCGATTCCGGCGGCGACCATCGTCTCTACCAAGAGGTGGCTCTAGGCTTCGGCGGCTACCAGGCTTTGAAGTTAGCTGGATTGAAACCGGCTATTATGCAGCTCAACGAAGTCGCGACTTTCTTCGCCGCGCTCGCGAGACTAGACGAGCTAGCGTCGAACGGCATGGATTTCTATGAGGCCGTCGTCTACACTCGTAAACACACGCTTTATACTAACCACACTTTAGTCCAAGCGGCCGAGGCCACCTTTGACTACGCCCAGTTCGAGCGATATGTTTTCCCGAATTTGAAGTCCTCCGCCGTAAAGAAATGGCTTTCTGACAAATTCGATAATGGCTACATTAAACTTTCTACTGTTACCATTGAAATTGCCGAGCTCCGCTCCGGTGTATCCAAGCTCCATGCCAGAGTCGCTAATTATCACGAGATTTCCGGTAAAAAGGTCAAGTTCAAAGCCGTCACGAATGGTATCGACATCCCGACTTGGACTTCCGAAGAAGCAGTGGATTATCTAAAAGACAAACAGATCCTAGACCGATTCTTCTTACCGACTCCGGATTACGTCGACAGTGCCGAGCAGATTAATGCCACCGATATTAAGAAAATTAAACTTTCCGGCCGTCGCGAGCTCAACAAGGTCCTAGAGCACCGCGTAGATCAGTACGGCCAGATTATCCATATCCCGGAGGATAGCCTCCTTTTCGAGTTTAAGCGCCGTTTTGTAGATTATAAGCGCCCTTGGCTCCCCTTCAGCGACCCCGCGCGTTTGAAAAATATTTTAGAAAAGAACAATGCTCACTATGTTTTAGCTGGCCGCGTCCACGAGGGCGATATCACTATGACTGGTCGCCTTACGGAGGTCCTTCGAATTATTGATAGTGATCCTGTCTTGAAGGCTCGCGTGCATTATCTTCCGGATTATGACGAGGAGCTCGGTCGCGCGTTATCTGTCGGCGCCAATATCTCGATTAATACCCCAATTGTCGGGCTAGAAGCTTGCGGCACATCTTGGATGAAAGACATTGTGAATTTCGGTATTTTAATATCCACTCATGATGGCGGTGTCGCCGACTGTCCGGCAAATTCGTATTTAAATATCTCCGGCGAGAACGAGGCCGAGGAAATTGACAGTCTGTATGCCCGCATGGAAGAAGCTGCCGCGGCTTGGAACAACGATTTCGAGCTCGAATTCATCTTAAAAACCGAACTTATCAACTACCTCCCAGTTATCTCCGGCACCCGCATGCTCAAGGA
>CAYRGP010000084.1:0-1987 GCA_964423995.1 uncultured Candidatus Saccharibacteria bacterium | reverse complement strand
CCGCGACGTGAATGACGCGATAGTTCAGATGTTTTTCATAGGTAAGTGGCGCGTCTATAAGCTTTCACTCTGGGCCGAACCGGAAGATATTAACCATTACGGCAACGATTCTAACAAAACATTCTATCATTTAGCCAATAGATAGCATCCACTTGATCACAATCGGGTTTTAAAAGTTATTGTGCAGAAATTAGGGGTGGAATTTTTTATTGACATGAAGCGGTAAAAAATGCCAAATAATTATTTGTTATGCAAATAGCTACACACTCCGAACATAAAAGCAGTCAAATCTCTATATGTTGAATTACAACGGGCTTTATATTTAGAGAAGATTATTTCAGGAGTAGTTTCTTTACCTTTCTTCATAAATACCCAATCCTCCAGCTCGCCAATTGGACAAACAAACATTCCAATGGCAGATAACTTGTTTAATAATACAGAAATTCTTTCTTTTTGTTCTTTACTTAAGGCAGTGCAGTTTAATCCTTGTTTTTTATTGGCTAGATTAACAAAAGAGGCATCAATCTCATCAACCATTTGAAGTAATGATTCTTTCTCAGGACTCTCTACATAATTTAGGTTTTTCAAACATCTTTTAATAGCTGCCTCTTTATTGCCCTTGTCGTACAAACTATCAAAATCAATAATTGCAGCAAATTTTATACCCAATTTTTCGTATAAATAAAAATCGTTGCTGATATTTTCCTTTCCATTTGAAGAAATGACTTGATACGAATTATTCCCCATAAAGCCTTTGTGAGAAATTACATTACTGTAAACATATTGATCCTGTATTCCTTCTACGACAATAATTGCATCCAGAAAAATAGATGATAACACAGACGTAGGTGTTCCGGGTTGAATTTCAGTGCCCTTAATGCTTTTTGCTTCATGCTTTTCCGAAATTCTTATGATTGTCGGATTGGCGCTAGATTCTATCAAACCTTTTAATAAATCGGAGTCATGAGTAGATACAAATATCTGCTTCTTGTGTTTCTTAGAGTAGTCCCCGATTATCTTACCTAAAATATATTTAGCCGAGGGATATAAATGTAGCTCTGGCTCATCTATGAATAGTATTTTATTGGCATCATTCTCCAATTCAAATAGTATCTGTGCTGCCGCTCTAATTCCATGACCTTCTTCTGATAGTTTTACAGCGCTGTAATCCTTTTTCCATTCCTCTATAGCTTTGGAAATTTTTTCTACATTCTGCGGAGAATATTCGAAATGTTTCGGACCAGGATTATTTTTTTCGCAAGTATATAATTCAAATTCAAAATTTCTGCATGATTCAGCAAATAATCTTTTCCCAAACATCAACAGCATTTTTTGATTAATCGACTTCAATATATCAGAGTGGGATGCAAGAAACGGGGCTGGCTGAATAGAGCTCATCGAATCACCGGAGAATTGTCCTAGATTTGATGTACTCAAAAACAACCTGTCGTCTACGCGGAGCAAAGATGAGCGTTGTTGCCTGAAACACTCGTTCACATGCATATACGATTGGAAGATTGGCGCATCTTGTGCTTCGATTACTCTACCAACTTCTTGCAAGAACTCCTCGTTTAGCATTCGGGGCTTATTTTGTTTTCCTATCGTTCTCGGATCGGCAAATGAGCCAAGTTGTTCTCTACCATTTGAATGTGTCTGGCCAGATATTTTTTCTAAAGATTTAAACCAATCAGACCAATCCTTATTCCTAATATTCACATATTCATCAGGAAGTATGTTGTGCCATTTTTGAACTGAATTATTATAAGCGAATTTATTATAAAGATCGTTTAGAAGCGTTGTTTTTCCAACGCCGTTTGCTCCAACTATAACATTCAAGGAGCTTAATTCTATCTTTTTATCAGATATATTGATTGCATCAATTTTCATAATATCCTCCATATAATTATACTGCGGATTAGTTTTCAGATCTAGTATTATTCTAGATTTAGAATATAATAGTAAGTAGAACAAGTGAGGTAAAATGAAT
>CAYRGP010000083.1:0-2009 GCA_964423995.1 uncultured Candidatus Saccharibacteria bacterium | reverse complement strand
AAGATTGCCTATATATGTACTGGTGATTTCCATCGGATTTTCTTTACGCAAGAGCGGATTGGGTATAGAGGAAAAAAATTTAAGATTATAAAATACCGGTCGATGGCTTGGGATGCCGAGGAGCAGCTAAAAGAGCTTTTAAAGAAGAAAAAATACCGTGAGCAGTGGGAGGCGTACCAGAAAATTGATAAAGATCCGCGAATCACGAAGGTGGGGAGAATGATTCGTAGAGGCTCAATAGATGAGTTCCCGCAGTTTATTAATTTATTTTTAGGGCAAATGTCGATGGTAGGGCCGAGGCCGCTAGTGCCAGGGGAGCTAAAAGAGCATAAGGGCAAACCGGAGATTTATGAATCGGTGAAGCCAGGGGTTACGGGGTACTGGGCAGTGAGGGGGCGGAGCAATAATGACTATGAAGATAGGCTGAAGATGGAATATTATTACGTGGAAAATCGAAGTGCGCTCTTAGATATAAAAATCATTCTCTGGACTTTTAAGGCGGTGTTGCACCAAGACGGGGCGAAATAAAAATCACAGCGGCCGCTACAGAGCTCTTTAGAGAGCTAATTTTTTGATGCACTCGATGACGAGGGAGACATCTTCGACGGTGCTACCGCGAGAGAGATCAGAGATGGGGAAAGCGATTTTCATATATCTATTATAGCATAAGGTGATATAATGAAGATATGGAAAAAGCATTAAAGGATAAGAAAACTGAGAGAATAGAAACTTTAATAGATGATTCGGGTGAGTAAAGAGCGAATGGCGAGGATGCGGGGCGTGGACAGTTCGGCGGAGCTCGGAGGCGTGCAAAGGGTAGTAGCACGCCCGGCGAGAGCGACGAATCGGAATAACTATATGATTATGGCGCAGATTGTGCTTTTGATGGTAGGGTTGGCGCTATGTGTGGCGTTTATTGGGACGACGCTGTTTTAGCTTATTTTATTCAGGAGAAGAAAGATGCGTAAGATAATATTTGATTTAGATGGCACGTTGTTATTTTTATCAGATAAATGGCTCGAGATGGGCGACGATTTGGCGAGTAAATACCAGACGGATATTCCTGTCAAAGAGCTGTTTTATGTGATAAGCCAGGTTGAGAAGGATAATCCGGATAAGTATATCACGAAGGAGTTTCTGATTGATTATATCAATAGTAAATTGCCGCTTGGGTTGGGACAAAGAGAATTGGAGATGTTGTTAGAAGAGTATGCTAAGATTCCGCTTTTGGATGTGGACGCTGTGAAGAATACGCTGTCGTATCTGTCTGATAAATATGATTTGGTGGCATACACGAATTGGTTTACGGACAATCAAATTTTGAGATTGAAATTAAACGGGCTGGATGGGTATTTTAAGAAAGTTTTTGGATGGGACGTTTTGCCGACTAAGCCTTCTAAGAAGGGGCTGGACGAGATAATGGGGGGTGACGATGTGAAAGATTATGTATTCGTGGGCGATAGTATAGAAATGGATTTGGAACTGCCCGATTCTATTGGTATGGAAACGATATTGCTTAATCGTAAAAATATTATTCAGGATAAGTATAGAGAAATACGGAACATAAGCGAGTTAGAGGGGCTGCTGTAGACGTACGGGGCTTGGGGCTAGTATTGCGACGAGAGCGGTACTTGTGGGCTGGTGGTAGCTATGCAGAAAGTGAGTTTTGTGGTAAAATAGAAGTATCGTGAAAGATGTAAGAGTATCGGTGGTGTGCCCTTTGTATGAAGCAGAAAGGGATATTTTGAGGCTTGATGGAAGTTTGGTATCCCAAGAGGGGGCAGAGATTGTGGAGATTTTTTATGTTTTGACAAAGAGTGGCGACAAGACAGAGGAGGTGATGCGTGAGGCGGGGATTTTGGATCGGCCAGAAGTGAGGTTTTCGAAGGTCTTAAAGGAGAATTTTTCACATTCGCTGACGAGGGAAAAAGTGGCGATGCAGGCGACAGGGGATGTGATTGTATTTTTGACACAGGATGTAGAAATTAAAGATAAGCGGTTTTTGGAGA
>CAYRGP010000082.1:0-2050 GCA_964423995.1 uncultured Candidatus Saccharibacteria bacterium | reverse complement strand
GCGTACCAGCGGTAAAGCAGACGGCATCCGTGGACTTAGCGACGCACCGCACCGCGAACCCGTTGTCCTTGCTGAAGTCGCCCTGGGGGCTCACACTCGACGAACTGAAGCTCAGGAGGTACCCGTAGTCGGTACTGTAGACCGAGGCGGACCAATAGTACCCGTAGGAACCAACATACGAGGCACTGCTATCAGTACCACTCCAGCGCCCGGCGTAAGAGAAGCCGGCATAATTATTGGCGGTGCTAGTAGCTAGAGGATAGGCGGCTTGGAGATACATTGGGTTCTTTACTACGTTATTGTTATTATAATAGCCATGGCTGTTAGTACCAGTAGCAGAGCCACTCCAACCGGTAGAGCTGTTATATTGGCGAGCGAGGTAGGTGAAGTCATTGGCAGAATCCACAGTGGTGACGTTGGTGCCAGAATCAGTAGTCTTTGGTAGTCTCCAGCCTTTCGGGCAGATGTCTCTGGTGGAGGTGCCGGAAGATTTGCCGTCACTGTAGTAGGAGAAGCCTAGGGCGGCGGTATAGAAGTTATAGTAACCTGTATCAGAATCGTTAGTGACGCTGCTATTTTTAGTCCTAAACTGAGTTTTGGCATGGGCGTCAGTAGAAGAGTTGCTGGTGAAGTTTGCCGTGTCAGTAGCGGTGAGGGTACTAGAGTTATCGATAGTACTAGAGCCCTGCTTCCCAGCTGGTGGGAGATAGTAGGTGGTGTTATTGTCGATGTTGGTGTCGGCAGGGGTAAGAGTCTTAGCGCCATCGGAGCCGATGGTGAGATTCTGCATCATCCAGCATTTGCCATCGGGGAGTTTCTTGACGGTATAGACTTTATTGTCACGAATGTCTTTTAGTCTCGCAATATCCCCTGTCGACAGTCCGCTACAACCAGACCATCCTTGCATATCTCCGTCAATTTTTGCCCAGATGGCGTAGAGGGTGATATTACCGCCACGGGAGACAAGGTCGGAGACGGAGGCACCGTCGGCATAAGTGGCGGTAGTAGCGTTAGCATCCTCGCTCCAACCTATGAAGGCATAGCCATCGCGAGTGAAGGTGTTGGATTTCAGTGTATCGTTTTCGTAGAGCTTTTGCGGGCCCATCTCGCCGATGCCGCCATTGGCGTCGAAGGTGATGGTGGCATTATTCTGTGCGACGCACCGCACCGCAAACCCGAGGTTCTTGGAGTTGTTGTTCTGGGGGTACACATTCGACGAATAGAAGTACAGGTAGTACCCGCTGCTGGTATCGTCGTGTACCGAGGCGGACCAATAGAGCCCGTAGGAACCAACAGACGAGGCACTACTATTAGTACCATTCCAGGCCCCGGCGTAAGAGAAGCCAGCATAATTGTTAGCGGTGTTAGTAGCGAGAGGATAGGCGGCAGAGCCGTACATACTGTTAATTGCGGTACTATTAGTTGTATAGTAGTTGCTGCTTGTAGCTGTACCGCTCCAGTTACTGGTGCTATATTGGCGGACGAGATTAGTGAAATCATTAGCTGTGCCGGTAGTACTAACTGTCGTGCCGTTATCAGTAGTCTTAGGTAGTCTCCAACCTTTCGGGCAGATGTCTCTGGTGGAGGTGCCGGAAGATGGATTGGCACCATAGTAGGAATAGCCAAGGGTGGCGGTATAGAAGTTGTAGTAGCCCGTGTCAGAATCGTTGGTGTAGCTAGTATTCTTCGTTCTGAACTGGGTTTTGGCATGGGCGTCAGTAGAAGAGTTATTGGTGAAGTTCGCCGTGGTAGTGGCGGTAAGGGTGCTAGAGTTATCGATAGTACTAGAGCCCTGCTTGCCGGCTGGTGGGAGATAGTAGGTGGTGTTATTGTCGATATTGGTATCGGCAGAAGTGAGAGTCTTGGCGCCATCGGAGCCGATGGTGAGATTCTGCATCATCCAGACCTTCCCGTCCGGAAGTTTCTTCACGGTGTAGACTTTATTATCGCGGGTATCCAGTAGCTTCGCCGTATCCCCGACATTCGTGAGCGCAGAATTATCGAAATCTTGCATCGTATTATCGTAATCGTCTGCCATACAGCGGACAGC
>CAYRGP010000081.1:0-2063 GCA_964423995.1 uncultured Candidatus Saccharibacteria bacterium | reverse complement strand
TCGACGGTGCACGTAGGGTATTCTGATATTGGGAGTTATCAGGGCGGGGATTTTGATGAGACTAGGGGGAGCTCTGGTTATATTTCGGGAAGATGGGTTGATATGTTGGCTTTTCCGATTTTAGCAGTAGCTCTAGGTGTGATGCATAATTTGATTGCGATTAGGCTTTACAAAAGGCGTGGTGCGGCCTCGGCGGGCGTATTTATAGCCATGAGTATTTTGGTGCTAGTGCTAGCAGTACTGGTGCTTTGGCGTTTAACGCAGGAGAGTTGATGTTTGTACCAAAATCAAAATTTCCGAAGGACTTGGAAATTCCCACAGGGAAAAGAACAAAAACCTACCGGTTTTTTGAGATTTTGCCGGGAGCGCTTTCTTATGGGTTGATAATTGGGCTGTTTTTGATATCGTGGATTTCTCCGACGGCGGGAGCGATTTACCTTTTGATTATCATTACAATTACTTTAGTAAAAGCGATTGGTGTAGCAGTGCGAACAGTCCAAGGATACAATGTGGTGAGGATGGCTGAAAGGGTGGATTGGCATAAACGGTTAGCAGATTTGGAAGACCCGCATACTAATTTTGAAAAATTGCGAGGGAAGAGAGAATGGACGGCGGCGGACTATGCGAAAATGGAGATTACGCATCAAGGATTTTCAAAAGAAGAATACAATCACTATGAACATATTGAAAATTTGCGGGAGATGTCGGTAGCGCCGGAGAATTATCCGGAGCCGCAGAAGATTTATAACGCAGTGATTATGGTGGCATATGACGAAGGGCTGGAAACATTAGTGCCTTCGATTGAGGCGGTGCTAAAATCGACTTTCGATACGAATAGGATAATTTTTATACTCGGCTATGAGGAGCGGGGCGGGCCAGAGATGGAAGAAAGAGTAAAAGAGTTGGAGCGCCGGTATAAAGATAAATTCTATAAATTCATGGCAGTGAAACATCCGGATGGTTTACCAGGAGAGATAAAGGGCAAGGGGCCGAACGCGACTTACGCCGGCAGGGCATTGCTAAAATTCGTGGAGGAAAGAAAAATACCAGTATCCGATGTAATCGTCACGACTCTAGACTCGGATAACCAGATGAGCAAGAAATATTTGGACTACCTAACCTACGAGTATATTGTGCATCCAGAACGGAAGAATATGGCATTTCAACCGGTGGCGCTATTTATGAATAACATTTGGGATGCAGCGCCGCCGATGCGAATTATCGCGACGTCGAACTCGTTTTTCAACGTGATTAACACGATGCGGCCGCATATGCTCCGGAATTTTGCCTCGCATGCACAGCCTTTGGATGCGCTAGTAGAGATGGATTTTTGGAGCAAAAGGACAATTGTAGAAGATGGGCACCAGTATTGGCGGAGTCTGTTCTTTTTCAAAGGCGACTATGAGGTATTGTCGATAAAGGTGCCAATTTATCAGGATGCAGTGATCGACGAGACTTTATGGAAAACTTTGAAGGCGCAGTTTATTCAACTGAGACGGTGGGACTACGGCGCGAGCGACGTGGCTTATGTGGGTGATAAGATGGTAAATAAAAAGAAACGCCGGATGTCGCTTTCGAAATTAATGCCGAAGTTTTTCCGGCTATTAGACGGACATGTAACCTTGGCGGCGATGAGTCCAATTGTAGCTTTCGGAGGTTGGGTGCCGAGCCTTTTGAATGGTAATTCTAGACAAATTTTGACTTATAATTTACCACAAACAGTTTCGGTGATTCAGATGTTTGCGAGCATTGGCCTCTTTATTACAATTTTGTTCAGTCTTAGGATGCTACCGCCGCGCCCGAAAAAATACAAGAAATTTAAGAACGTCTTTATGGTTTTACAATGGATTTTGATGCCGGTAGTGGCGATTTTGTATCAGAGTGCGGCGGCGTTTTATTCGCAGACGCGATTAATGACCGGCCATTATATGGAAAAGTTTGACGTTACGAAGAAAGTTGTTAAAAAATAATACAGAAACAAGAAGAACCGTAGGGGTTTTCGAGGGGATACGGAGCGCGGCAGCGCGAGTAGTAGCGCCGCCCGCCCGTGGCGACGGGCCGGG
>CAYRGP010000080.1:0-2235 GCA_964423995.1 uncultured Candidatus Saccharibacteria bacterium | reverse complement strand
CCTCGCCCTCGTCACCACCGGCGACTTTTACCAAGCGAAGGCGTATTTGACGGAGTTGTGCAGAGAGCTAAATGTAAACGCCCGTTTACATTTAGCTACCGTACCGCCCAGCATCGCCAAAAAGCTCAAATTAGACCCGCCCATCTCTTACTTCGAATTCGCTCTCGACGACATCGTCGACACCGCCCTAGACGAGAGACCGAAGAGCCTACGCTTCTCTCGTTTCCCGTCCGTCAGCCGCGACGTAACCTTCAAAGTCTCAGAGGACACCCCCTACGCCGCAGTCGAAACCGCGCTAAACCGTGCGCTAGAAAAGACTAAATTAATTTACAAAATCGAGCCAGTCTCCATCTACGAACCTGAACAGAACCTGAAAAAAACCAAGAATCTATCTTTCCACATCATCTTAAACAGCGAGGAGAAGACCTTGAACAGCAATGAAATCTCTGATATAATGAACGGAGTTACCAATAAGACCTGTCAGGCCGTCGGTGGGGAATTAATCTAAGGAGGAATATGGATCAGAAATCTCTAAAAACCAGTTGGAAACAGCGCGTCGTTATTATTGTCATCGCCTTTTTGATGATTCTCTCTTTCGGCGCCACTTATATCGCGATCATCCTTTCTAATAGCAACAAGAGCTCTTCCAGCAGCGACAATACTAATAATGCCGAGTTGGAAAAACTCCAGGAGGAATATCAGGCAAAGTCCGACGAAATCACTGAATACGCCACGACGCTCTCTGGTAAATATTTCGACACCCTTAGAGGTTACAAATCCGAGGTGAAGGCCTACAATGCCACCACTGCGAACAGTGATGGGCTGAAGACGACAGATTTGAAAGAGGGTGACGGCCGCGAGCTAAAGGCTGATGATACCGACTACCTTGCCTATTACATCGGTTGGTGTGCCGACGAGTCGATTTTTGATTCTTCTTTCGACGATGCCGAGAATCCTACGGCTCTGAAAGCTCCGCTTTCCGCCGCCACCGGCCTGATTGAAGGCTGGAATCAGGGTGTCATTGGTATGAAATTGAACGGCGTCCGCGAGGTCACCATCCCGGGCGAGCTCGCCTACGGCGAGACCAAGGAAATCTGCGGCGGCAAGAACTCTCCGCTAAAATTCGTCATCTTCACTTTTGCCGACGACAAGATGAAGACTCTAACCACCGAGACCAACGAGCTCCTAAGTCGTCTCTACACCGCCTATTACAGCAGCCAGCAATAACTTAAGGACATTTGGGAGGTTAATTTTATGCAAGGCATTTTATTGATTTTTTTGCGATAATGTGATAAGATTAAAGTATCGGAGCGAAAGCTCCAACGTCGGGGATACCACTTCGGTGCTACCCTCATGAGGACCCGCCAGAAATGGCGGGTGGCTCGATTCTAGAGGGTATCTACTCTCTTTTTATTCTATTCCGTTTCCGAAAAATATCGGGCCATTGATCCTCAGCTTTATCTCGAAATCATTGAGAGATATAATCACGAACGTTATTGATATTCGCTAACTTATAGTTTTCTCGTCCAAGTTCACGGCTGAGCTGTTTTAATCTGACTGAAAGGCAATTATTCGTATCGGTCATCGGTGTAGCCAAAACAGTCACACACGAATTAGGGCTTAAGCGAAGTGCCGCTTTGATGGCTTCCGCATAATCTCCATCGCAAGACAAAATTACTATATTGATAGGTTCGCCTGCTCTAGCAACGCGCTCCATCATATCAGAAGTCAGATAGACATCGATGTTAGACTTGAGTTTTACGTTTTCCGAAAGAATTTTGACTTTGTTTGGGAACTTACAGTTTTCACACTCGAAAGTTTCGTATTTAGCTGGCTCGATATAGCCCTTTCGGCTGAGGGAACAAACTTTGTAGCCAATTCTATCACTCAAGAAACGGAAGTGTCGTAGCTTCTTCTTGTCCCGGGATGAAACACCTTCGTAATAACGAATTTCTTGGACATTTGGGTATTTTTCTTTGAGATAGCTATACAATTTAACGAAGTCGAGATTAAAGCCGCAACTCCAAAGACAGGCGTGACGGATATTGCTGACATCGATGTACATATAGGTCTTTGCTTCCGGTAAACTCATATTACCTCAATTATATCATTTTTTGTTAGAAAATTCTCATATGTATGTTCAGCTTACGCAAGAGGGGCATATTTCTAACAACAAAGCTCTTGACTTACCATAACCACTACTATATAATATAAATAATACATAAGAGAGGTAGT
>CAYRGP010000079.1:0-2266 GCA_964423995.1 uncultured Candidatus Saccharibacteria bacterium | reverse complement strand
CCTCTGGAGTTTTTCGATATTTTCTGCAGGAATACGCATTTTAACCTCTAACTAGCGTTCTTTAAACTCAGCCAAAGTGTCAGCTTCTCTAAGAAGAAAGCCTTGAAAGTTTTCGCCATTATTGGTGCAGAATCGACCTTTCTGCTTAATGCTGGCGGCTTCATCAGTATCAACTACCATCTCGGATAATAACTTCGTACTAATACCACATATTTTGAGATCTGTAAGATAACGAATTTCGTGGGAGAAAATCTGAGAGCTAGGAATCTGGGTGGCAATCATTAAATGAATGCCACAGAAACGATATTCTCTTACGAGTTTATCCATAGCTTCTCGGATAGGCTTCAATAACTCTTCTTGCTCTTTGTTGCGAGAAGAAATATACACTTGTCCAGCTTCGTCTAAAGCGATAATTAAGCGATTTAACTTATGCCCATCTATCTCGCCATTATCAACTTTAGTGTTGTATTCAGAGATATTTTTACAACCACTTGTAGTCAAAAGATTAGCACGATATTCAACCTCAGAAACAATTTCTTTTGCAAAGAAATCAGAGAAATCTTTTGGGTTAGTAAAAACATCGCAATTCTTGAGGTTTTTCCAATAAGTCCAATCCACTCCACGCTTACTAAACTCGGCGATTACAACTTTAGCTCCTTTTCTAATACTTTGCATTAGGAGCGAAGACAATAAAACGGACTTTCCAGAGCCAGTAGAGCCTGCGATTAAAAGATGTGCTGAGCTATTAAGATTCGTGTAAGCAAAGTCGCCGGTAGCCTTTTGCCCAAGCACCAACTCAAAATCTTTATCCGATAGATAACTATTTTCCCACTTAACGATACTATTAGAATCTACTTTACGATAAAGAACTCTAAGTTTATCATTTTTTCTACCACAAGTTTCAACTCCAGAGATAAAACAGCTCATTTTGCTGCCAAGACGCATAAGATTATCGTTATTTTTGAAATCATCTGGAGTAGCACCGTTGCTGAAGAATAGAATTTGTCGAAGTTTAGATTTAAACTTGCATCTTTTATTAAGTATGAAAATAGGGGTGTTATTTCCACTTTTGTCTGGAACATCTAACTGCCTCAATGATTTTTCGGCGAACTTAACATCAATAGGTTTGGCAAAAATAAGAATGACTATTGTCGCTACAAAGATAGCAACGAAATATTCTACAAGATACAAATGACCTATACCGAAAAATCCAACTATCGTATTAAACGGAATATTTAGACGAGATAAAATCTCTGAACCAATTAGATAATTCAATAGCAATTTAGAAGCAGTCAGACCAACTATAAGGAACAAAACTTTTGCAGGGCTACGAAATTGATATAGAGCAATTTTCGTCCTAAATAGAAAGTTCTGCAAGCCGGAATGATTAGGAGTTGAAAGGTAAGTTGTCATAATTATCACTCCTTTGGTTAGGGTTAATAATCTTAATATTTTTGTCGAGTTTTAGGTCTGGAATATCTTTTGTTTGTTTGTGTTGAATAATAGTCAAAACCTTACTACCGGCTTCTCTTTGCATTTCCCAGATGTTATGCACTCTACGAGCAAAAGCCATATAGACGGTAGGCTCAAATTCTCGTTCAAAAGCAAACATATCAGCCCACGGCAAATTACTAACAATAAAGATACGTTTAGCCGTAAGTACCTTATTCTGATAGCGAGCAGTAGCATTTATAACTGGAAACGGCGCTAGTACAATATTGAGATCAGTTAGCTCCAGGGAGCGTGAGCCTAAGAATTCGTCCATCAGCACGGTATCGTGTTTGAGGCTATCATAGCCATCCCAAGTAGCGTTTTTCTGTCTGTAATTGTACATGTGAAAAACGTGACTATAACCGAACTGGTTAAAAACGAAAGAGGTTTTGCCGACATTAGTTTTTCCCCAGATATAAGTAACCGTTACATCTCGCAGGACTTCTCCGTGTTTTTCGACAGCAAAAGCGTAGGCTAAGTCTTCAATATGACGCTTATACTTCCATAAATCAGGGTTTTCCTCTATAATTTTAAGAGGCGGAGTGCCGGCTTTAAGTTCCTCAAGAACGGTAGCTGCTAAAATGTCTCTAGCTTCTTTAGCAGTTCTAGGCATTTCGCCCCACTCTTCAAAAGTGCCCTCAACAGAAGTTTCTTTTTTCTCAGTTTCAGTCCAAGCCCCCTCTTTTTTGATATAATCAACGTTCTGCTGAGGACTACCATAGGCAGGATCAATATGGGCATAAGGAAAGCGCGCTTTAACAGTGCTAAATCTCAT
>CAYRGP010000078.1:0-2291 GCA_964423995.1 uncultured Candidatus Saccharibacteria bacterium | reverse complement strand
TCAACGTGGGCGTAGTGACGATTTTCGGACTCGTATTCCTGGTGGGAAGTAGCGATAGTGATACCGCGAGCCTTCTCCTCAGGCGCGTTATCGATTTGGTCGTAAGCGACCGGTTTGTTAACTTCCGATGGAAGTTTCTTTGCTAGTACCGCAGTAATAGCAGCGGTAAGAGTAGTTTTACCATGGTCAACGTGGCCCATGGTGCCGACATTAATGTGTGGCTTGGAACGGTCAAATTCTGCCATTCTTTATTCTCCTTTATTTTATTGTCTGGTAGCACTAATAAAAACCATCTCCAGACACTTACTACTATTTTACATAATTTTTCGGCAATTGTAAAGGGTGAATTGGGGAAAATCGAGAAAAAGGAAAAGGGCCCCCTTTCGGGGACCCTTTCGAAGAAGAATGAGTTAACAGCAAGAAGTTAGCTCTCCTTACACCTTTTTATATTTGACCTGGTTGCCAGCGCCGCTGTTGGTTTCAAAAGCGAGCTTGGTCTGGTCAAATACGCTCTTAGGTAACTTAATAGTCGCGGTAGCTTTAATACCACTGAGACAATCAAGACCTATAGCATCCAGACTGGTCAGGTTCTTAGAATTCACCTTGACGGTACCGAGCTTAGCGTCGCCGCTATAAGCATGCGTACCGATGTTGGTGACCGACTTACCGATGGTGGTTGACGTCATGCTAGTGCAATTAGCATAGGCGTACTCGCCAATAGTGCGAACCGATTTGCCGATATTCGCTGTGCGCAGATTACTACAATCAGCGAAAGCAAAGCTGCCAATAGTCTCGACGTTAGCGCCGATACTAGCAGTCTTCAGCTTCGGACAATTCTGGAAAGCACTCTCACCGATAGTCTTGACGTATTTACCTGTACTTGCGGATGCAAGATTCGGGCAGTTATAGAAAGCATAAGCTCCTACGGTAGTTACCCTACCGGAGATAGTGGCCTTCTTCACGCCAGAGTTCGCAAAAGCTCTGTCGCCGATGGTCACTAACTTGCTGCCAAGCGATGCTGATGTGAGGTTCTTACAATCTTCAAAGGCACTGGCGCCGATAGACTGAGTTGTAGAACCAACACTCAGCTTAGTTAAGCTGACATATCCCTTGAATAGTTCGTCCGGGATATTAGGCATATTGACGGTTAGTTTGGATAGCGCCGTACAATCAGTGAATACATCGTTGCCAAGGTTAATGACCCCAGCTCCGATGGTCAGCGTCTTCAGACCAGTACAGCCGTAGAACGCTTCATCGCCGACAGTTGTGACATACTTACCCATCTTAATAGAACCGAGGTTCGAGCAATTAGCAAAAGCTCTGTAGCCAATAGTAATTAGCTTACTACCGAGAGTCGCCGTCTTAAGATTAGTACAGCCATCAAAGACACTGTCACCAACAACCTGAACGTTACTACCCATCGTTACCTTAGTGATAGTGGTATTACCCTTAAAGGCCTCGTCGTAAATCCTAGTAACCTTATAGGTCTTCTTATCGGTGCCTTTAACGGTGTTGATAGAAGGTTTTGCGCCATACTTACTGCCGTCAATCAGAGTGACAGTTCTGGTGCCATCGTTATTCAGTGCGACTACAACGCCGTTCTTAGTCGGAACGAGCTCTGTGGGCGCGGGTTCTTTATTCCTGTTCCACTTTGCGCTCAAGGTGACATCACTGGTGATAGGATCGCCTGTTACGGCTTTGGTGCCGTTTGCATACAACCAACTATCCAAAGTGTAGCCGTCCCTTGTACTGGTAGGAAGTACTGGAATCTTATTATCTGAAGTGGTAATAGGATCCACAGCGCTACCACCTTTAGCATTAAAGTAAACAGTGAACGTTTTTGATACGACAGCTTCCCATTCTGCACTCAGAACGACATCGCTGCTGATAGGGTCACCAGCGTGTGCTATAGAACCGTTCTCATAGAGCCAGTTCTTCAGCGTAAATCCTTCCTTCGTGCTGTTTGGTAATTCTGGAAGTACATTGTTGGACACCGTGATGGGTTCAACTGTACTACCGCCGTTAACATTAAAGGAAACTACATACGTTCCTGCTACAACTTCTGTCCACTCTGCATTCAATGTAACATCGCTACTAATAGGATCTCCGGTCTGCGCTACGGAACCGTTCTCATAGAGCCAGTTCTTCAGCGTAAATCCTTCCTTCGTAGTAGTAGGCAGAGTAGGAAGTTTGCCATCAGTTACAGTTATAGGGCTTACTGCAGTACCACCATTTACGTTGAAAGAAACAACATAAGAGGTAGTGGGGCTAGGGCCAGGGCCAGGTCCAGG
>CAYRGP010000077.1:0-2305 GCA_964423995.1 uncultured Candidatus Saccharibacteria bacterium | reverse complement strand
ACGCGCCCCGAGAAAGAAACTTTAAAACTGTATTTTTTAATGGTCTTTCTAAAATCTTGCGAAACCAATACTGCTTGTGGTATAATAGGGTAAAATTAGGAGGAAAAAATGATTAGATTAGCTATTAACGGTTTTGGGCGAATCGGCCGGAACGCCTTTAAAATTGCTTTCGAGCGCCCCGACATTGAAATCGTCGCTTTGAACGATTTAACCGACGCCGGGACTTTGGCCCATCTATTAAAACACGATTCATCTTACGGCACTTACAACCATGATGTTTCGTCCGACGATGAGAACATTATCGTTGATGGCCAGAAAATCCGGGTTTATTCTGAGGCTGATCCCCATAATCTCCCTTGGGGCGAGCTAAATGTCGACGCTGTGATTGAGTCTACTGGTTTCTTTACCGACCCAGAGAAGGCTCGGGCGCATATTGAGGCTGGCGCTAGAAAAGTTGTCATCTCCGCTCCAGCGAAGGGCGAGGGTGCAAAGACTATCGTTCTCGGAGTGAATGAAGATGACGTTACTGATGATGATCAGATTCTTTCCAATGCCTCCTGTACCACGAACTGTATTGCTCCTATCATGAAGATTTTGGAGGACAATTTCGGAGTAGAAAAGGCCATGATGACCACAGTTCATAGCTACACCGCCTCCCAGAGATTACAAGATGCTCCGGCTAAGGACCTTCGCGAGGCTCGCGCCGCCGCCGAAAATATCGTCCCGACGACTACCGGCGCCTCCAAGGCTACTGCGCTTACTATCCCATCTCTAAAAGACAAATTCAACGGTCTTTCTGTCCGCGTCCCGACCCCTGTCGTTTCGCTTTCTGACATCACCGCCGTTTTAAAACGCGAAGTCACAAAAGAGGAAATCAACGAGCTCTTCAAGAAAGCCGCTGCCGAGCCTTATTATGAGGGTATCGTTGGCGTCACCGAGGAAGAGCTCGTCTCCACCGATTTCCGCGGCTCCGCCTTCTCTTGTATCGTTGATCTCCCGCTTACCGATGTCGTTGGCGGGAATCTCATCAAAGTCGTCGCTTGGTACGACAACGAATGGGGCTATTCGAACCGTCTCGTAGAGTTAACCGCAGATTTTGGAAAGGAATAATATGATTTATATCGCCTCCGACCATCGTGGATTTGAGCTAAAGAAGAAAATCTTAAAAGACCACCCTGATTATCTAGACCTTGGCCCGCGCGCCTTAGATCCAGAGGATGATTATAATGAGTATGCGGTCAGCCTCGCCATCAATATCCGCGATGCCTCCAACGCGACTCAAGCCGCCAACCCGCCGAGCTTTGGCATTATCATCTGTGGCTCGGCTCATGGTGTCGCCATCCAGGCCAATCGTTTCAAGGGCATCCGCGCCATCGTTGGCTTCACCCCCGAATTAGCGAAGGTCGGCCGCGAGCATAATAACGCCAACATCCTCTGTATTTCCGCCGATTTTACGAAAGAAGAGGATATCCCCAAGATCATAGACGTCTTCCTGAATACCAAGACTCGCACCGAGGAGAAATATGCTCGGCGCAATATCAAGCTTGATAAATATGGAGAAGATTAAATATGGCCCTTATCAATACGGTTATCGCTCCCACTATTCTCGCCGCTGATAAAAATCAGTTCGGCGCTTTTGTCGCCGCCTACCAAGGCTTCGCTAAAAGAGTGCAGATTGATATTACGGATGGCCAGCTCGCCCCGACCTTGACTCTACCCGAGACGGATGCGGTCGCTCCGGCCGAGTGGACAGTTGATTATCATATGATGGTAGCGCGCCCCTCGGAACACTTACAGAATATTTTGAATTTGAAGCCTTCGCTCTGCATTTTCCATGCGGAATGTGGCGAGGATCTCTTACCGATTTTCGCCCAGCTGAAAAATGCCGGGATTAAAGCCGGTGTCGCTCTGATGAAACAGACTTTCCCCGCGACTTTTCGCGGCGCCATCGAGGGCGCTGACCACGTTTTGATTTTTGCCGGCGAGCTCGGTCGCCAGGGTGGCCAAGCCGATTTACTCCAGACCGAGAAAATCGATTTGATTAAATCTATCAATCCGAACGTTGAAATCGGTTGGGACGGCGGCGCGAACCTGAAGAACGTCCGTGCTCTCGCTCATGCTGGGATTGATGTCATCTATGTGGGCTCGGCTATTGCTGCCGCCCCGAACCCAGCCCAAATGTACCAGGATCTACAAGCCGACCTCGACAAGAAGGGAGTAGTGCTCTAAATGGCGAAAATCGTCAGTCTCGGCTCCGCCCTCCAAGACATCTACCTCATTGACCATGACGACTTCGTCGGAGGGA
>CAYRGP010000076.1:0-2393 GCA_964423995.1 uncultured Candidatus Saccharibacteria bacterium | reverse complement strand
TAGGTATGATACAATAGAGATATGAAAACCGCGATATTAGAAAGAACCAGTTCAGAAGAATTAAAACGTGCTTTTGGTATAAAAAGCTACGATGAGGTACTTTCTGGCCTCGCGACATCTAGAGAACAGGCAAAGAGTGGGAAGCTTATGGCGGCTGATGATGCCATAAAGGGTCTTCGCGCGAAATATGGCCTATAAAGTTGTATTTACAGAATTAGCCGGAAAGCAACTAGAAAGTTGCTTTCTTTACATACTATTTGAGTTCAATGACAATTTTGCTGCCGATGCTTTTACTAAAGACGCTGATGAGACAATAGATTACCTGTCCCATTTCCCGAATAGTTTGCCAATATGCGAAGACGCTGAACTCAAGAAACATGGTTACCGGATGGTTCATTTTAAAAAGCATCGTTACAAAATGGTCTATTTAGTCAAAGACAGCACAGTAGAAATTCACGGAGTTTATCATAATCTGCAAGACCTCACTCGACATATGATATAATATAAGTATTGAAAGTCCGCCAGGCAGCGATGGATATGCGCAAGATCGGGGCTTTCTTTTTTGTGCCAGCGCAATGATTTTGGCAATAACGTAAAATCACAATTCGCGCCCCATCCCACTTATGTTATAATATACCTATGGAAGATAAATTCAAAGCTTGGGTTGAGAAAAAACTCGAGAGTGAACTACCGGCAGCGGACGTCGAGCGCGCGATGGACTACGCGGATGACCTCTTGCATGGCCTGAAAACTCTGCGTACTTACCCTCAGGGCGTCGTCATCTATGGTTCCGCCCGCGTCAAACCGAACGAAAAATACGCTATAAAAGCTCGTGAGCTCGGCGGATTGCTCGCTAGGAACGGTCATGCCGTCATCACCGGCGGTGGTCCCGGCATTATGGAGGCGGCGCACCATGGCGCTTATGAATATGGCGGCCGGACCATTGGCCTCAATATCGAGCTCCCCCATGAGCAGCATATTAACCCTTACGTTACCGACCAGCTCGAATTCAAATATTTCTTCGCCCGCAAAGTCATGCTAGCGATGAGCGGCAAAGTCTACGTCTTTTTTCCCGGCGGTTTCGGGACTCTCGACGAGCTCTCCGAAATCCTCGTCCTCATGCAGGAAGGTAAAATGCCGAAAATGCCGGTCTTCCTCTACGGGAAGTCCTACTGGCGCGGCCTCGACAAATTTTTCCGCACTCGCCTCTATAAAGACAAGATGATTCACTTCAACGACCTCAGTATCTACAAGCTTACCGACGACCCGCGGGAGATTGCGCGCGCCGCCAACAAAATCGGCCACACCAAAATCGGCGAGAACGTTTACGACTTCCTTGCGAGAGCCTAAGTCTTGTAATTAATCCCAAAATTTCATATAATTATACCGATGAATATTACACGCGAGGAAATCGATCACCTCGCCGAGCTGTCCGATTTTGATTTGAACGAGTCGGAAAAGGACGCGCTCCGGGGCGATCTCGAAAACATTATCAAATACATCTCTGAGCTCAGCGAGCTCGATACCGAGGGTGTCGAGCCGACGTACCAAGTTTTTGAGATGGAAAACGTTTGGCGCGAGGACGAGATTTTGCCCCAAGACGCAGACCGCGAGGCCTTACTTTCCACCGCCCCGGCTTTCCGCGGCCAGACCGGAGTAGAATATTATCAACTAAAAGTTCCGAAGGTATTATGATGAAAATTGCAGATCAAAATCATTCCGCGGTTGCGATGGTCAAAGAGGCCTTGAAAAAGGCTAAAGAATGTGAGGAATACAACATTTTCGTAAGCCTCAACGAAGAGGAGGCTTTAAAGAAGGCCGCCGCCATCGACGAGCGTATCAAGAAGGGGGAGAAAGTCGGCCGGCTCGCGGGCGTGCCCTACGCGTGTAAAGATAACTTCTTGAGTAAAGAGGGGAACACTACCGCTAGCTCGAAAATCCTCGAGCCTTTCCATTCTCCGATTACCGCCACTGCGATTGAGAAATTAGAGGCAGAAGATGCAATTATGCTCGGCCGCGCCAATCTCGATAGTTTCGCACATGGCTCCTCCACCGAAAACTCGTATTTCGGCCCAACTAAAAATTCCAAGGATCAGACCCGCGTCGCCGGCGGCTCCTCTGGGGGCTCCGCCGTCTCGGTCGCGCTAGATATTGTCCAATTCGCCACCGGCACCGACACCGGCGGCTCCATCCGCCAGCCCGCCTCTTTTAACGGTGTTTATGGCTTCAAACCGACTTATGGCGCCATCTCCAGATATGGCGTTGTCGCTATGGGCTCCAGCCTAGATTGCGTCGGCTTCTTCGCCAACTCCCCCGCCGACATCGACTTGCTCATGCAAATCTGCGCCGGCCAAGACGAGAAAGACATGACGACTTTGCCTGATTTTTATGGT
>CAYRGP010000075.1:387-2430 GCA_964423995.1 uncultured Candidatus Saccharibacteria bacterium | reverse complement strand
TTACAGTAGGAGAATTGTAATTTATGGCACAAAAACGGAAAAAGAACAAAAAGAAATTGTATTGGATAGTAATATTGGTGCTTTTTGTGGTAGCTGGGGCGGTGGCTTACTTAGTGTGGGATAATTACTTCAAAGATAAGGGCGAGAAGAAGGAAGACACTGTTGAGGTAGTGGAGGACAAAAAAGAGAATGACGACGAAGGTAAGGGCTCTAGTAATGCTGAAGATGAGGAAGTAGCAGAGAAAGAGAAGATAGTGCTATATGAGGGTGAAGATCCAAACGAGAAAGAAGATTTGACTGGTGTGGTGACTTACGCTGGAGTCTCGGGCGAGTATTTGATGATAAGGGTAAACATTGATCAGTATTTGGATGGCGGTAGTTGTGAGCTGAGTTTGGAACAGAACGGAGTGACGTATAGCGAGGTAGTAAGTATTGCGGGAGGAGCGACGACGGCAACGTGCGAAGGTTTTAATGTGCCGGTAAGTAGGCTCGGTGCAGGTAATTATCAAATAAAAATAAAAATAAGTTCTGGCGAGAAAACTGGAACGATAAATGGGGAGGTAAACATATGAGGATAAGGCGAAGTAAACGGATTTGGGTAGTGGCGTTAGGGGTGTTTGTGGCGGTGTTTTTGTTTACGTTTTTGACGGCGAAATTTAAGGATAATGAGGAAGCTGACGCGGCGAATTTGGGGGCGTTTGATGCGGGATATATTATATCGGATTATCAGATGAGCAATTATAATGCGATGAATGAGGCGGAGATTCAAAGTTTTTTGACTGCGAAGAATCCTTGCGCGAACAGTAATTACAGTTATTATTTACAACTTTCGGCGAACAAGAATTATACTTGGCATTGGGCGAATGGACATTTTGTGTGTTTGTCGGAAGAGAGGTTTGGTGACGGAGAAACGATTGGGTCGGGCGATACGGCAGCGCATATTATTTGGCAAGCAGCGCAAGATTATCGGATTAATCCACAGGTGCTTTTAGTACTATTACAGAAGGAAACAGGGCTGATAACAGACCCAATCCCAAACAATGGTGATTATCGGAAGGCGACAGGGTATGGGTGTCCAGATACGGCGGCATGCTCGTCGAAATATTATGGGTTTAAAAACCAAGTGAGGAATGCGGCGGCACTATTTCGGACGGTGTTAGACGGGGGGTGGACAAACTATCCGTTAGGAAATAACTACGTGCAGTATAATCCGAATGCAGGGTGTGGGGGGAGCGTGGTGAACATAAGGTCGCTCGCGACTTCGGCGTTGTATAGATATACGCCATATCAGCCGAATGCAGCAGCTTTGAATGCTGGGTATGGGTATGGCGATGGTTGTTCGGCCTATGGGAATAGGAATTTTTATAGTTATTTTGAGGATTGGTTTGGGGGGATAGTGGCCAATGGTGTTATTACGGCACCTAGGGATATCAAAGCTTTTAGAGATAATAGTTCAGTGAGGATTACTTGGGAAGCTCCAAGTAATGTGGATTTGTTTGGTGAGGTTAAGTACGAAATTGTGCTTGCTAACGATAATAGAGAAGAGAAGAAGGTTGTAGTTGGCGGAGATGAGCGTGAGTACATATTTGGGAATTTGCCAGAGGGAACATATATTGCAGCTTCCGTGAAAGCCATGACAAAGACTGGTTCTAATTATGGTAGAGTAACGTTTGACTATGCTATTGGTAGATTACCGGGATCTCCGTTGGCGTTAGCCGTGGATAAGGAAAATGGAGGAATTAAGATTAGTTGGGATGAGCCATCTGACACCGGAGGATTGAAAATACTAAAATACGAAGTAGTGATTGCTGATGTCGACAAGCATGAGATTAGAAAGATAGTAGATCCCAATAGTAGGTCTGTGGTGTTTTATGGTATTCCTTTAAATGAGTACTTTGCTGCGTCTGTAAAGGCGGTGAATGCTTTGGGGAGTAATTATTCTAGAATAACGTTTTCAATAAAAAATGTAGCGGATTTTGATGATTTTCCCGATGTCTATAGTGGCTTTTTAGATATGCCGAGTGACGAAACAAGCAAAACGGC
>CAYRGP010000075.1:0-287 GCA_964423995.1 uncultured Candidatus Saccharibacteria bacterium | reverse complement strand
TAGTGGAGAGCAGGCTTTGACGAGAAGACAAGCGATGGTTTTATTGTGGCGAATGGCTGGTATGCCTGCTGCCGATGTCTATAGTGGCTTTTTAGATATGCCGAGTGACGAAACAAGCAAAACGGCAGTAAGTTGGGCTGTTCATAATGGTATAACGGACAAGAATAGTTATTTTAGTGGAGAGCAGGCTTTGACGAGAAGACAAGCGATGGTTTTATTGTGGCGAATGTATACTAATATAGTTAAATAGAGTTGAGGAAATCTTTAATTCTTCTTATCGGTTTGGT
>CAYRGP010000074.1:0-2435 GCA_964423995.1 uncultured Candidatus Saccharibacteria bacterium | reverse complement strand
AGATTTTTGTCGATTACGACTATGCGCTTTATCGCGTTCTCGGCGAAGATGCGCCGGACGCTATGCGGGAAGATTTAGGTCGAAAGTTTGGCTTAGAGCATGTTTGCTCGGTGGATCTTTAGTTGAAATCTTTTTCGTTAAGTCTATAGTAATATAAATATCTTTGTGCAACGATTTTCCTAAATGCCTCTGTATGTTCATTTCCTAATTTGGCAATACGAGCATTATTATCCCTTTGGAACGGTGCTTCGAATGACACTAAATCTTCTTCCTTAATATCTAAAGAAGTGCCATATTTCTTATCTTCAGAAATTATGTCAAATAAGAACGATGCATCGACATAATTATTGATCTGGTTAATTGTTGTGACGTTTAAATCTCCTCTTTTATACTTATTGCTACCCATTTCCGACCATACGCCCAAAAATTGCGAAATAAAATCTATGGCGTCTTCTGCAGTTTTAATATGCTTTTTAACATATTTTGATACTTCATTTTTTCCAGCAAGTTCAGACCAATAATGGTAGATAAAAGCTGACTCATCTGTAGTGTTCCAAGGTATAGCGTCCTTGGTTGCCATGTTTCTTATTATTTCAAGGGCATGTTTCTTATATTCGTGCAGTTCATCTTGATTTAGAGTTGGTGCACCTGTACTAGACCGCTCTTTATCACTATAAAGAACTACTTGACGAATTAAATATGGGACAGTTTGGAAACGATTATGCTCGTAGTTATAGGTCAACAATTGGATATAATCATTTAATTTGGTTGAAGATTTCTTTAGAATATCATCGATAGTAAAAAGCGTCCGCTCACTCAGGCTTAAATCGAACGCGGCGTGTCGTTCGTATGCCTCTCCAGCTAAATCGAGGAGGCATTCACAAAAAGCTACTCGATTTTTTATTAAACCCGTATTGTCCGCTATTTTTCTAAGAAGTGCATCATAATTACTAGGCTTAGTAATTACATTGAGTCGGTCACTTATCTCTTCTTTAGAGCTAGAATGTTCAAGTAAATCTGTAACTTTTTCATCGGCTATATTAGTTAAATCGTCTAAAGGTGCAAAATAAATGTCGAAATAATGTTCAGATGCAATCCGTTTATCTTTTCGTAATTTATTCGCATCTTCTCGGCTTCCGTTCCATAGCAATGTTTTTACGTATGGAAATAGTTGTGCCAAAATATGTTCTCTTTGTTCATCTCCCTGCGTCAGTAGTTTCAAGTCCGCTTTCTTTTTATCGTTACCACGATCGCCTATGTCATATCTACTAGTAAATATTGAACCACCACTTATTAATAGTAGCTTTGAATTATAAATTCCAGAATAAAAATGCGAATCAAATATTCGTAATATCTCCATTAGGACTAGGTCGATAATATTTATGTTATTTTTCTTGCAAGGTAAAACGAATTTTAGGCTATTAATTACTCGTTTTATATCTCGCGGAGTTTTTAGGTAGTTATTTGTGCCATAGTATAAGTAAGTAATCCTAAAACGATTTATCTCTTCCTCTTTTATATTAATTTCCTCATTTTTAAAAATCCCAGAGAGAGCATTAAGAAAAACTCTATCGATGTCACTTTGGGGAATAGATGGCAAGTTCAGCGGTAGATTAATTATTTTTTCTAGGTATTCTTCGCCGGAAATCTTTTCTGGTAGTTCATTTTCAATAGATTTACAGACATATTCTTTATCGAAAGGTAACAAATATGTTGCGCCGCCATAATTTGCTAATTGATTGACTAGGCGTAATACATTCAGAATAGAGGAGCTATTTAGCCTATCGATGTTATCGATAAAGATTATGTACTTTCTGTTGCTTTTCTGGATGTCCTTTTCGAGCGCATTTTTTAGCTTACGATTTTCAAAAGCAGATAAAGCTATATTGCCAATTTTACTGACCGGTATAGAAACACCTTTGACTGAGAAGTCATCTGGCACTTCTTTTAGGATACTTTTTGCTGTATTCCTTATTATTTTCCGATCTTTCTTACCTTTCTCTTTGCAGGCTATCTGATTAGCAATTTCATATTGCATGTCCGCGATACGTCCATCGTGTTCCCATGCATCAATATAAATGACGGATAATTTCTCATCATTTTTTAACATTTGTCTGATGAGGTTTATTGTTGAAGTTTTTCCAGAGCCCCATTTAGCATAGAGGCCAATAGTGTAGCATTCTTTGTTGTCGAGCTCTCTAAATGTACCTACCAATTCTTCGGCAAATTTTGATCTATTGAAAAGGTCGTCTTTTTTATCCGATATTGGTTTATCCGAATAGTATCTTTGGTTGTTCATTTTGCACCTTTCTCAAAAATGAATAAGTACTCATGCGCTAATAGCAGGAAATTGTATTTTATACTGTTGGTCTTCCAGTACCCGGTCGCTCGGCAATTATGTTGTTCTTTCATGATAATTTCTTTAAGTTTGAAAC
>CAYRGP010000073.1:0-2749 GCA_964423995.1 uncultured Candidatus Saccharibacteria bacterium | reverse complement strand
AATATCGTAGTTGGTGGTACTGATGTAGAAGTAGGAATTGTGCCAGAGCCTGGCAATGAACTAGTATATCTAGAATTAGACGGCCAAGAAGTCACCGATCAGATACAAGACAATGTTTTCAGAGTAACACCCGGTACAGAGTCTTTAACCTTTTACGCAAACTTCCACCGAGTTTATCCAGTACTAGAAGGTGACGGCGGCGAGCATATTATCGACAGTGAAGAACCATTAGTCTTCAAAATCGATAACGATGTAACAACATTCTGCGGCACAGGTAATCTCATCATTGATGGCGAATATCATGATATGCGTACAGATTGTGAAGTAGATCCAGACAACCAGACTATTACCCTCCCAGCGAGTTTCTTAAACACTCTCGCGCTAGGCGAACATTCCTTTGAAGCATATTTCTCAGAACCAGAGTCAGGAAGCGCCAAGGCCAGCTTCAAAATCGTAGAACCAAAAACCGATGATGACGACGAAGATGAAGATACCCCAGTTGTTCCTGATACTGACGGCAACAAGGATGTCCCAGTTGTTCCTGATGCTAGCGACAACAAGGATATTCCAGAAACTTACACTAATGATGACGAAAACGTTCCAGTCCCTAATACTGGCGTGTTTACCAATAAAGGTGATGGCGTAGAAATGATAAATAATTTCATACCCATTGCTATGCTTATCGGGATTGTTGTGGCAACTGGCATCCTAATGAAAAAGGCAAAGCGGGGGCAGGAGTTGGATGTATAGTGCTATAGAAAAATCAACAATAAAAAAGAAAAAATATGCGAGAATACGATATTTTGTAGTAGCAATTCTGATTTTCAGCTTTCTTCTTTCCTATTCTACTACGACGGCTTCATTCGCAACCAGTCTAAACGACTATGATGAATCTATTGCTTTATCAGATTCCATCACGGTCGCCTATCCATATTATGCCTTCATAGAAGATCCAAATAACTCATGGGAAACGGTTTGGGACGCCCTAGATTCAACTGGCACTATAGAATATAGCGATAGCTATTTTGATACCCCTTCCCCCGGCAACCATCCCAAGCTCCGCGCCGTTTCATATGCATTAGCCCTTGCTGGATTTGAGAATGAGGCCGACGGCTATCCATCTAGCAGCTCTACGCCAAATCCAAAACTCCAACTTTTCCTAAGCCAACTTGGTTTTAATAATTATCAAAAATGGGATACAGCATCTGACGAAAATGGACATTCCATGGGGACAACTATTGCACAAAAACCACTTTCAAACGGACAAACTTTAATCGTTGTTGCTCCAAGAAATTATAATTACATGACCGAATGGCTTTCGAATTTCAATGTCGGTACTAGCGGTGATCATGCCGGTTTTAGTGAATCAGCCAGATATATCAAAGATAGGCTTGATGAATACATCTACACCAATCATCTTTCAGATTATAAAATTTGGATGGTCGGTTATTCCCGTGGTGGTGCGGTAGTCGACCTCGCCGCCAAAATGATTAACGAAAATCTCTCAGATTACGATATGAGAGCAGACGATTTTTATGTCTATACTTTTGGTGCTCCTCGCGCCAGTCTCACCGAGACAGGTTTTGCTAATATCCATGACGTCAAAGATGGTAATGATTTACTTCTCGGCTATGTCTTCCCAGAGTTATGGGGGTTTCATAATACCGGCACCTATGAAGAAATACATCCTGCCGATTTGGAAATTGCGACTTCTGTTATTAACATCGCCGAACTCACCGACCCTGCCACTGCCGCCAATGTCTTATCGGATAATGAAGGCCTCACTAGACAAGTTGACACTATGAATGGTCGTGAATTTATAGATGATTGGATGCGTTTTGTAACCGGCAACGGATTAACTCGTGAATATTTTGATACCGAGATTAAAGAACCACTATCGGCCATAATGAAACTATATCAAACGAGAACGTTAGATAAGCAAAGTAATTTTACTGGGTTTATTAGCGACACTAGTAAGGGTCTTGCAGGTATGGTGGCCGGAAACGCTTTTTACGACTTATTATTAAATTATGCTGGTGATTTGGCTAACTTCCCGGCTTATCTTGATTTAGTCAAAGTTTTAAAAGGTACCGCAACCGACAGTGATATTGATGAACTAATTGGAATCCTTACTAATTACATGGGGCAATATGGTGATTATGAGACTAAGCTTGGTCAAACCCCAAACATTGACGAAGTAGAGTTTGAGATTCTTAAAGAAAATCTACCAAAATTAATTAAGGCCCTCTCCCCCATTCTGATCGCTGACGCTATTTATACTCAAAATACATTCGGCGAAGATTATTCTCTTTATTATACTTATACTCTTATTAATAATGCCAAGAATCTCGTTATTGGTCACATCCCTGAAAGCATTATGCCAATACTAAAAAGTCTCATTCCAGAACCCGAAACTGATGACGACGAGAATATACCAGTCCCCGATGATGACGAAGACATTCCAGTCTCTGATGACGACGAGAATATACCGGTCCCCAATACTAGCGGCGATGAAGACATTCCGGCCCCAGGCACTGGTATGGTTACCAATGAAGGCGATGATATAGTAGTGGCAAATAGCTTCGTGACTATTACTGTAATTTTTGGAATTGTTACAGTTATTGGTGTTCTAATGAAGAAGATAAAGCAAGAATAGGTAATTGGATATATTAGAGAAATCCAAGAACAAAAAGGGAGCAATATAAAAGGCTACGGTATCTGTATATTAAGTGCTATTTCAGTTTTTGCA
>CAYRGP010000072.1:0-2847 GCA_964423995.1 uncultured Candidatus Saccharibacteria bacterium | reverse complement strand
TACAAGCATAACGCCCACAAAAAACTACATCACTAATTATAGAATAAAACTTCCTGAAAAGCAACTGAATACGGCTTACTTAAACTCAGAACAAAGAAAATAATAAAATAACCCCCAGCATAAGCTGGGGGTTTTCTAAGGAGTATTTATTTATACCGGGAACAAACTATACGTAGCAAAGAGCGGCGCAAGCGTGTTCGCCTCTGTCGACATTATCTTAATGAAGATATCAAGCGAGACGCCTATAACATCTTTTCTGGTGTCACCCATTGTATCGCATGCCACGGCTGCTTTGTAAGCCTCGATATTCGCCGCATCGTCTTTGGAAAGGATGATAACATTACCATTCTCATCACGAATAGGCTCCCAATTCTCGTCGATCAGAATCACCATCCCTGCTTCCCACATCTTCTTGGCATTGTCCCAGGCTCCACCAGAGTTGCCCATGAAAAGGGCTTCCTTGATTGCTGCGAAGATCGAGCCACAAAGTACACCAAGTACAAAGTTTGGTCCAAGGATGAATCCGCAAAGTGGAACAACCAAAGCAATAACTGATGGTGTTAACATGTAGCCTAGTGCTTCGTCTGCTGCCATAGTGATAACATGATCGTAATCCGGACGAACTGTTCCTTCCAGGACACCAGGAATCCTAAGCTGTCTTTCGCCTTCATCTGCCAGCTTCTTAGCTGCTTCTATAGTGTTATGTCCCAGAATTGCTGAGAAATAATCGATGAGGGCAGAGCCGATAAGCCCGCCACAAAGGATGATTACTATAGACAGAATGATCGCTCTCGGAGATCCAAAGAAATTTGCTATATCGTACGAGCCAATATAGGATAACACCAGTGATACAGTTGCAAACGCTGCTGCACCGATAGCATTGCCCTTGCCAATGGCTGCAGTCGTATTACCTACTGCGTCAAGTTCATCAGTAATTTTGCGGACGCTCGGATCAAGGTGGCAACTTTCGGCAATTCCTCCAGCATTATCTGCTATCGGGCCGAACGCATCGATGGATACTGTAGTTCCAATAAAGCTAAGTACACCCACTGCTGCAATTGCTACTCCATAGCTTCCGCAGATTACGCATGATACTATTATTGATACAGCTATAATGACACACGGCGCCATAACAGAACGTTTGCCAATCGAATCTCCTTCCGTCTGCTCATAAGCTACACCTTCTCTTGCCATATTGGCGAGTCTTTTCACGTGATGATGCTTATAGCTTGTGTAGAGTTCCGTCAGTTTACCGATAGAAACTGAGCTTGCCATACCAAATACTGCTGCAACCCATGGCGATACCCAACCAAGCAGGAATGAGTCCGGCAAGGATGCGTTGTCAAAAATAGCTTTTGCTCCAATAACTCCTACCAAAGCTACGATACCAGCCGAAAGATACGTTGCACGATCCAGTTCTTCTGCCGGATCGATGTCTTCGCGTGAAACCTCCACCAGTTTACCGTCGACATTCTTAATCTGTTTGCGATTCTTCAAGATGATGTAGTTTACACCTATAATACTTGCAATCAGACCACCGCCCGCAAGCACAAAGGGGTACATACAGGCAGCATTGAGAGCGTCAATACTGTCTTTGAACTCTTGTGTCGCCACCAAGATAGCCGCTGTAGGCGTAGCGTTAAAGGACTCCGAAAGATCAGAGATATTGCCAGCGATATCATTGACGCAGTCGCCAATGAAATCGGCCAAGGTATTTGGCATTCTCGCGTCATCTTCAGGTAAACCATGGACATTTTTGCCCACAATATCAGCAGAGATGTCGGCAGCCTTGGTGTAATTACCGCCAGCTACACGATGAAACATAGCCACAACAGAATACCCGAGGGAATACGTTGTTAGCCGCATAGTTGTAGGATTACACATAACTTTAAGTAGAAAACCATGTCCGCTAGCATCAAGCTTGATTCCGCCAGATACTACCAGTATTATTCCACCTCCAAGCAATGCAAAGGCCGGAACTGAATATCCACTGATGCTACCGCCCATCAAGGCAATACGCATGGTTCTACTCATAGCTTTAGTAACCCTTGCCGCATTAGTAGTGCGAACATTACCGTAGGTGCCACCCCTCATACCGATAACTACTGCCAAGCTAGACAGCAAAGATCCAAACATGAAAGAGAACCCAGCTGTTCTTTCCATAAACAGCGAGTAAATCGCTCCCACTATTACGACTGTGGGGATAATGACACGGTATTCTCGGCGCATAAAGGTTTTAGCTCCAGCGCGGATAATACCAGCGATCTCTTTCATTTCTTCAGTACCTTCATCATGGTTTTTTAAATCCATAAAATTACGGAAGATAAAACCGAAGGCAATGATCGAAATGACTATTATGCCGTAATAAATTACCATATTCTTCACCTCCACAAATAGTTGTTAAAGTACTTGTTACAAAACAAAAGTGCGCGCTCCTTAGACGCCCACTAACTACATTCTACCACCCTTAGCCAAAGATTGCAACGATAAGCGTTTTATATTGTAGTATTTTGACGAGGTTCGAACAAACTCAGAACAGAGAAAAAATAGCCAAATTTCGGCTATTCGTTCCGTTTGGCGGAAGCGAGAGGATGTGGGGCGTATCTTGCTAGAAAAGTTGGTTTTCTAGCGAGAGGATGCGGATCCTACCCGCTTGAAGGCGCTAAGTAGAAAAGCAAACCGAAAACTTCGTTTTCGTATCTCCTCAAAGAATAAAAAATACTAGAGCAAGCTCTAGATTTTTCATTCTTTTCGTCGATTCGGAAAAGCTACGCTTTTCCGGTTTGCTTTTTGAATTGGCGGAAGCGAGAGGATTCGAACCTCCGGTACGGTTACCCGCACACACGC
>CAYRGP010000071.1:1475-2885 GCA_964423995.1 uncultured Candidatus Saccharibacteria bacterium | reverse complement strand
ATCAAAAACCCTTGTCTAAGAGTAGAAAGTGTGGTATAATCCTAAACATATGATTACTAAAGAGAAAAAAGGCGAGGCTATTGCAAGACTCGCTCGTGATAAAAAAGACGTTGGCTCTCCAGAGGTCCAAGTTTCTGTTTTAACTGAGCGCATTCTTGAAGTTACTGAGCATGTAAAGGCCAACAAGCATGATTTCATGGCTCGTAGAGGTCTTATGCAAATGGTCGGCAAGCGTAAGAAACTCCTCAAATATCTTGAGAAGAACGATTACGAAACTTATAAAGCCACCGTTGCCAAGCTCGGCTTGCGTAAATAATTAGTTATAAAAAAAGCGCCTGACTTCAGGCGCTTTTTGATTGGTATTTCTACATTACCGGGATTCTAAAAGCAGTCGGGTCATCCGAGACCGGCGCTGGCCCTACTTGTGGCTGAGCCGGAGCCGCCTCTGGCGCGCTCGGCTGAGCTGGCGCGGCCGGAATCGTAGGCGCAACCGGTTGTACTACCGGAGCCGCGGGCTGAGCCGGAGCCTCTGGAGCAACCGGAGCCTCTGGCACGCTCGGCATCACTGACGCCATTGTCGCCTCTGGCACAGACCCCGGTGGCATCATCCCACCGTCTACTGGTGGCGCTGGCGGAGGAGGCAATACATCTCCGTGCATACCTTCTTGTGCTTGTTCCATCCCTGGCGCAGTTGGAGCCTCAGACGAAACCGCTGTCGTCATTCCCTCCTGTGCTGCCCCTTCCGGCTTATCCGTCGTTACTGGCTCTAACATCCCATTTTGCATCATTGGTGGCTGTTCCGCCGCTACATCCATCGGCTGAGAATAATCCATCTCTGGAATATGATTCGCCTCTGGCCCAGTTGCTACCGCTGGCGCCGCCTGTACCGCCGGATTTGGCATCCCACCGTCCCCTTCCAACGCCGCCGCCATCATCTCGCTATAATCTTTAACCTCTGTCTTACCGATACTATCCGTATCAATGCTCGAAAGCCCCACGTCCGGCTTGAGTCCGCCCGAAACCGCTTGATCACCGGTATATTTATTGAGCTCATCTAGCAGTTCATTTTTCTTTGGCTCTTCATGCATAATCTTCTCTAATTCTTCCTGGGCCTCCGCGCTTGGTTGTAGTTTCACGCTTTTATGCATAGTACTCTCGCCAGCCGGAGCTGCCGGTTCTGAGAATTTCGGAAGTTCCGGCGCTGGTGCTTCCTCGACCGGGGCTTCTTCTGCTTTTGGCTCCTCTGCCTTCGTCTCTTCCGCTACCGGAGCCTCTACTGGCGCCTCCTCTGTCTTTGGTTCTTCCTCAGCCGAAGTCTCCGCTAGCGTCCCTCCTGTCGCTGCCGACTCTTCAGTTTTTGGCATATCGCCGAGCAATTCACTTGGCGTCTCTAATACTGGTTTCTGTGGC
>CAYRGP010000071.1:0-1375 GCA_964423995.1 uncultured Candidatus Saccharibacteria bacterium | reverse complement strand
CGGCATTATATTTCCAATATTTTCCATGTTTTTCTCCTCTTCTTTGTTATTTTCTTTTTCCACCTCATCTCCAATTGGCTGCTCTTCTACCGTCTCAGCTGGACTCGGCTCCTCTGTTGTCTCGGCCAAATTCGGCTCCTTTACCGTCTCTTCCATCATCACCGGCTCACGGCCATCTTCCGCCCGCTCGATATTCTCCGCCACCAAACTCTGGTCAGCTCCCGCCGCCATCAGTTTTGACGCAATATTCATCGTCTCTGGGGTAGTCTTGTCGTTAGCAAACCTCTCAGTCATCGCTACGATCCCCGTCAGTAGCGCCGTCGCACTATTCTTCTCGAACGCGTCTTCTCCGAGTTCTACTCCCATCTCCGCAATCATTTCCGACACCGACGAGGCCTTCGGATTGCACCATTCTGTATCACCAAACTTCCCGCCTTCTTGAGTTGTAACATTCACGACTCCAGCATCATGCATAATTCTGCCATATTCCACCAAAGCGCCATCTAGCTCTCCCTCTTCCGCCACATCTAGCGCTATAATCAAATCTACATTGAATTCCCCATAAGAATACTCTAGGTCATCTTCCGAAATCGCCTCACGATAAGGAGTAATAAAAACTTTTACATATTCCCCATCCACTTTATACCGCAAATGGTCTGCCTTATCTTTATCTAATGCGATAATAAAATCTTGTAAAGCGTTCGTATCCGCCGAAAATGTCTCTTCCGGCCGCAAGAACTTCAAAACATCCGGTGTCCCCCCCGAATAAATCGCCGTTACTTTCTTCCCTACCTTATCTAGCATTAAAGTTAGCCCTAGCGCAGCCGAAACCTCGTCCACATTAGGATCTTTCGATAGCGCCACCAAAACATTCTGGGCGCCCTTCACTCTTTCTGTTATTTCTTTTACATCTGCCATTTTTGACCTTTTTTAATATGACCTAATATATACTATCTATCTTACCACATTCCGCTTTTGCTTTCAACCCCAAAATGCGCCCTTTACAACTTCTAAGAAGTGGTGTATAATAACGAGAAGTAATAATTAAAAGTTAACTAGGAATAAAGATGCCGATTATTAAATCCGCTAAAAAAGCCGCGCGTCAGAGCGCCAAGCGCACCGCGCACAATCAACAGATTAAGAAGGATATCAAAGCCGCCCTCAAGGCGTTCAAGAAGAATCCTAATGCCGAAAATATGAAAAAGGTCCAGTCCGAGTATGACAAAGCCGTCAAAAAGGATTTGTTGAAGAAGAACACCGCTTCTCGCCGCAAGGCCGCCATCGCGAAATTCGCTAAAGCCGCCGGCGTGAAAATAACCGCCTCCGCGAAAAAACCAGCAGCTAAAACCGCTGCGAAGCCGGCCGCAAAAGCTGC
>CAYRGP010000070.1:0-2890 GCA_964423995.1 uncultured Candidatus Saccharibacteria bacterium | reverse complement strand
AGGTCGCTTTCGCCAGCACTAGCATCATAGCCAGAAACAGAGCTAATGGAGGAGATAGCGGTGTTGGTGTTAGGGTCGGTGTTCTTCATATCGGTGGTATCATCTAGAGTGGCGAGAGTGAGACTAAAACCACTAGCGGTGTTGGTCGTGACAGCGACGTTGACATCGCCATCGACAATAGTACCGGAGGCGGAGGGGGAGATGATGCTACTTCCAGAAGGGTCGGTGAGAGTAAGGGAGTTAGTATCGATAGCGAGACGGATGAACTCTTTAACGGTGGCGCCGATGGTAGTAGTACTGCCGGCCGTAACGGCGGAGGAAGAGGCGGCGGGGTAGAGGATGCTGCTTAAGGTGCTGCTTCCGAGGGCGAAACTGCCTATGGCTAGGGTAGCAATTAGTGCGCCTTTTTTCAGGTGATTTGATGCGCCCTTACTAGTGTGTTTTCGGTCTTTTGATATTTTATTCATCTTTCCTCCATAACAATTAATTAACATGACCAATACTGTTTATGATTATAAAGCATCAAAATCCAAAATGCAATAGTTTTTATATTGCATTTTTTACACTTCTTTTTTCAAAAATAATGTGCTACAATAGATGAAGTTAAAGAAGAGTTAATATGCATTTCAAAACGATTTTCAAGTCCCTAAAGAATAAAACCATGCTCCGGCGCGTCCTGATCGTCCTCGGTATTCTCGTTGCCTATCGTTTGCTTGCGCATATTCCTGTTCCTCTTGGCGATGCCTCCACTTTCCAACAGGCCGTCGATAACCTTCTTTCGAAGTCTGACTTTGGTAATTTCTTAAATCTTATCTCTGGCGGCGGACTGACGAGCTTTTCGATTATTCTAGTCGGTCTCTCTCCGTATATTACCGCTTCCATCGTGGTCCAGCTCATCACAAAGGCCGTTCCGCGCCTAGAAGAGCTATCTGAGGACGGCGAGACCGGCCGCCGCAAGATTAACCAGTGGACTCGGATGTTGACCGTCCCTCTTGCTATTGTCCAATCGATCGCTTACATCTTCATCCTTTATCAGACGACTATCGCCGGGAATTCCGCCACCACCGTCTCTTTGACCGGCGGGGAATGGTTCCTCGCGGTGACATCTATGACCGCCGGCTCGCTTATTCTGATGTGGCTCGGCGAGCTCATCACCGAGCAGGGCATTGGCAATGGCGTCTCTACGCTCATCTTCTGTTCTATCATCGCCCAGCTCCCCGCGACAGTGGCCAATCTCGGCAATGCTCTCTTTGATGGCTCGACCATGAATCTCTTCGGTTGGCTAGAGCTCCCGGTGAATCCTACGGTTTTCTGGATTTTGGTCGGGTTCGTAGTGGCGCTAATTATAGTAATATATTGTCTCGTAAAATTGAACGAGGCCCAGCGTATCATTACGATTAATTACGCCAAACGTGTCCATGGCAACAGCGCCTATGGCGACATTAAGAGTATTTTACCGATTAAACTTATCGCCGCTGGCGTGATTCCGGTCATTTTCGCGACAAGCTTCTTGGCCCTACCGGCGCTCCTTGGCCAACTCATCCAGTCTATTAATCCTGGCAATGAATTCGGCGCTAACCTCGTTAACACTTTCACTGCGCCTTCGGCCAATAATTTCTCCACGCAGTATCCAGACGGTATCACTGCCCAGTGGTTCCTCTATCCGGCGATGTATTTCATTCTCGTCATTCTCTTTACTTACTTCTACACTTCCATCATCTTCAACACGAAGGAAATCGCCGACAACCTACAAAAGCAGGGCGGTTTTATCGAGGGCGTTCGCCCGGGCATAACCACCGCGAAATACCTCGGGAAGGTCGTGAACCGCCTGAACCTCTTCGGTGCGCTTTCGCTCGGGCTGATTGCGATGTTGCCGTTCATTACTGATTATGTCTTCATTATTACAATGGGCGCGCCAATCGGCCTCTCTATCTCTGGTACCGGTCTTCTCATCGTTGTCACAGTCGCCCTTGAGAACCTCCGCCAGATTGACTCTCGCGCACTAATGATTACTTACGACGATTACAAATAAAGAACTGTTAGGATGGGCATGAAACAGAAAAGACTAAATGGTGTAGACGAAAAGCCGGGATTTAGGAGCCCAGAATCGGATAAGCTCCTCATTAAAAAGTCCAAGCTCCGTTTCTATCTCCCGAAGATTATCATGGGGATAGTCGCGCTTTTTCTCGTCATATTCTTTCTAAGAGTTGCTATCTGGGAAAATAATTATTACAAGGACAAAGAGGGCTCTACTCGCGCCACCGCCGAGACCGTCCAGGCTCCAGGGAATCAAGAAGTAGACGAGACCGCAGTCTCTGATGCCGAGCGGAGCGAATATTTCGTAGAGGCCGATCTCCCACGCTATCTTACCGTCGAGAAACTCGGTATTTATAATGCTAGAGTTATCGCTATGGGCGTCACTGCCGACGGCGCGATGGATGTCCCGAACAATATCTTCGATGTCGGATGGTACATCGGCTCGTCCAAGCCGGGCGAGGGTGGCACGGTTGTCATCGACGGCCATAACGGCGGCCCGAATATCCACGGCGTCTTCAAAGAGCTCCCCTCTCTAGTACAGGGCGATACTATCGTCATCGAACGAGGCGACGGCCGCAAATTCAACTACAAAGTTGCAGAAAACGTCACCGTCCCACTATCTGACGCCAATGCTTACATGGAGACCGCTCTAAGCTCTCCTGTCCCGGGCCAAGAATCCGTCACCCTCATCTCTTGCACCGGCGATTGGTCCCAAGTCCAATATACCTACCTTTCCCGCCAATTCACAAGAGCTATTTTAGAAAAGTAATTTTGATAGTATAAGAAGAACTGTTAGGGGTTTTCTCGGGGCGCGTCCGCCCGGCCCGTCGCCACGGGCGGGCGGCGCTACTAC
>CAYRGP010000069.1:0-2895 GCA_964423995.1 uncultured Candidatus Saccharibacteria bacterium | reverse complement strand
TTTTTTTGAAAAAACCACAAAAACTATGCTATAATAGATACATTAAAACGGAGATAATATGGCTAACAAGAAAAAGAAAACTGTAAAAACTATGGACATTGTCGCGCCCAAGAAGAAAACCAAAAAAACTGGAGGCGTTTCCCCTAAAAATTCTAAAGCCGTCAAAATCGACATTGATGTCAATGAAATTCCTACCGATGTTATCACAGAAGAAGTCGAGGAAATAACCATAGAAGAAGAACCTATAGAGGAGGATAAGCCTATGCGAAAGAAACCTGAGCCAGAGATGAACACTAAAGAAGAAGTCAAAAAATCTTCTAATGATACTACCCCCTCCCCTAAAGCTAAAAAATCTCCGGCCAAAATAGTTGTAAAAATCATCAGCTTAATCTTAGTTCTTGCCGCTGCTACTTCCGTTGGATTCCTCATCTTTAATATCTCCCGTTCTAACCTCCTTCCGGCGAAATTCTTCTATCCTACCGTAGCCATTTTAGCTGTCATTGCTTTACTATTCCTCTGGTTCACCCTACGTAGGAAGACCAAAATTGTTACTCATATTATTATTGATATTCTCTCCGCCGCTCTCCTCGCCGGCTCCCTTTTCTGTAATCTAAAATTAAATGATACGCTCACTTTCCTCGATAAAAATCTCAACGGCGCCACCTATCAGACCCTCGTCTATAACGTCTTAACCGGTGCTGATTCGAAATACAACTCTAAGGAGAGCCTCGCCGACACTAATATCATTTCCCCTCCGGATTTTGTCCTTTCAGAAGACGAGCTCATTACCGCCGTAAGAGACCAAGTCGGCGCCAATCTCACCTTTAATGACAACAACGACGGCGTTACTAATCTCCCCCTAGCCGACAGCGACGCACTCATCCTACTCAATAATTCTATCTATGATTCCATGGCTGAAGCGGCCCCTGAGTACAGGGATAAAACCAAAATCGTTACGACCATCAAAATCGAAAAGAAAGTTGATAAAGGCGATAACGGCGTAGATCTCGCTAGTAAACCGTTCTTAATGTTCCTTTCTGGTATCGATAGTCGCGACGGTCTCACCTATACTTCTCTCTCCGATGTCAACATAGCCATTGCTGTAAATCCGAAAACCGCCCAGATTCTCCTTCTCACCATCCCGCGTGACTACCAGATCCACATTCCTGGCACTCCAGGCGGACTTAACGACAAAGTTACCCATGCCGGTCTACTCGGAGGCCTCCAGTTGAGCCGAGCCACCATAGAAGAGCTTATGGGCGTCAAATTCGATGAATATATCCGGGTCAGCTTTGACTTCGTCGTGGGTCTAGTCAATGCTATTGGTGGAATTGAGCTTTATTCCGATCAGGGTACGCCGTTCACTTGCTGGACCAATCCTTCCTGTACGTTCCAACCCGGCAATAATTACGTCTATGGCGATTGCGCTCTTGCCTTCGCTCGCGAACGTATGACTTACGCCACTGGCGATACCCATCGCGCCGAGAACCAACAACAGGTCATCGAAAAAATCTTCTCTAAGATTACTAGTAGCGGTACATTAATTAATAATTACTCTGCTATCCTTGATTCCCTCAGTGGTACCTTCGAGACTAGCTTGACCACGAGCGATATCTCCAGTCTCGTCCGTCTCCAGCTCGATAAATTCCCTTCCTGGAAAGTCCATTCTTACACTCTCGCCACCACTGGCCATGACGAGCTCTATACCTATACCTTCCCAAATGAGCCTCTCTACGTCGCCTACCAAGATCCCGCCTCCATCGCTAAGGGCAAGCAGATGATTCAAGAAATCTTAAACGGAAATTAATATGAGTTTACCTGTCCCCAAAAAATCTGAGACGCCCAACAAGACCGAGAAAGAGAAAATCGAGGAGCGCCGCGAAGAAGTCTTAAAAAGCGGCCGAAAATTCAAATACCCTCTTCAATATTCCAAGCATAAACTCGTAATTGTCACTATCATTGTGGCTATAATCGCCCTAATCGGCGCGATTGTCTCTGGTTACTTTATTCTTTATAAAATTCAGAGCACTAGCGACGTCGCCTACCGTCTAACTAAAATCCTGCCTATTTCCATCGCCAAAGTAGACGGCGAGAATGTACCCTACTCTAACTACCTAATGGTCTATAAGAGTAGCGTTCGCCCCATAGAACAGCAGAGCGGCTCTTTCGACGATGGCCCGGATGCAGATGATCGCCGTAATTATTACAAGCGCTATGCCTTAAACGAAGCCGAAGATTACGCCTATGCCACTAAAATCGCTCGCGAGCAAAACATCACAGTCAGTGAAGAAGAGGTGAACAATTCTTTTGATGAGCACCGTCGAGTCGGTGGCACCGAGCTATCCACCGATAGCTTCACCCGCATCGTTAAGGATAATTTTGGCCTCAGCGAGGACGAATATCGTTATCTTCTAAAACTTTCCCTATTGAAGAAAAACGTCTCCGCCGCCATAGATGTCGACGCTAAAAACACCATCGAAGAAATCCAAAAGTTTCTCGATAGCAATAACGGCGATTTCAAAAAGGCTAGAGAGCAGTTCGATTCGCGTGCAGAGTACGAGGAGACCGGTAGTCTCGTCGGCGCTGGCAATGTCGATGGTGGCCGCGCCCTAAAGGCCCTCACGCTCGGCAAGGAACAAGTCAGCGAGCCTTTTATCTCCCTGAATGGCGATGGCTATTATATTATTAAGTGTATCGACAAGAACACTAATAATGAGGCCAGTTACGTTTCCCTCTTTGTGCCGTTCAAAGAATTCAAAAAGCGCATGACCACGCTCCGCGAGTCCGGCCACATCGAAGAATACATTGAGATTCCAGAGTAGGTATGCTATAATTACTTGGACGCCGCTGTAGCTCAGTTGGTAGAGCAGCTCATTCGTAACGAGCAGGTCACAG
>CAYRGP010000068.1:0-2904 GCA_964423995.1 uncultured Candidatus Saccharibacteria bacterium | reverse complement strand
AGGCTTTGGGTAGGTAGTATTTTTAAAAAGTGTCCAAAAAGCACTAGTATTTTCTATGGTAATTTGGTATAATAGAGATACAAAAGGTCATATTAAATAAAAATTAAAAAGGATTTCTATGTCAGACATCAAGAAAACTACTGTTAAGACTGCAGTGATTTGTTCGGTTGCAGCGTTGTCAATTGCCTCGGTGGCAAGTTTCGCTTTTGCGGAAGGAGGGAGTAGTGAACCCTCGAATATACCAAGTTTAGATTCGTATGGGAGTTTACAGAATCTTAGCTATGAAGATTTAGAGGTCGAGAAGACCTATGGCGATGATGATTTTATCAACCCATTGGCAGAAACGGAAGTTTATGGTGAAGTTACCTATAGTTCTTCTGATGAAGACGTAGCGATGGTCGATGAAGAAACCGGCGAGGTGACGATTTTGATGCCGGGCGAGACGGTAATTACCGCGACCGCAGCCGCGAAAGACGAGTATGCGGAGAGTACGGCATCGTATAAACTGACGGTTAAGAAAAAGCCGGTGTCGATTGTCTTGGCCGAGGTGGAAGATAAGACCTATGATGGTACGACAGTTGCGGAAGTCGTTGACATAGAAGTAGACGATGATGAATTGGCCGAAGGTGCGGATTTTGAGGCGGTAGGAACATTCTCTGATGCGAATGTTGGCGAGAATAAAACTGTTAATGTGACGCTAGCGCTTTCGAATGATGCGGCGATTTATTACGATGTGGACGAGGCGAATTTCTCGACGAATGCCTCAATTTCGGCGTATAACATCGAGGACGCGATTACGAATTTGAACCCAGAGGAAGTTACTTATTCTGGTGGCGAGAATAAGCCGACCGTTCAGATTTTAGCGCAGCTAAATGATGATAACAACGTCCAATTAATTGAGGATACAGATTTTATAGTAGTCTACCCTGATGATATGGTGAGTGCTGGGGAGAAGGTCCTGACGATTGCTGGCCAGGGCAATTTCACCGGCGAGTTTGAGATGGAATATAATGTTGAGCCTTATAGTCTAACTGCTAGTAACATTGTACTAGGATACACTACAGTGCATGGCGATGGGACGGCTAAAACTCCAGAGGTGACGGTAAAAATTGGCGATTTTACGGTAAATCCTAACGAATATGAAGTGGACTATGAGGATAATGAGGCGTTCGGTACGGCCAAAGTAACTGTAACCGCGAAGGACAATATGAATATTGATAGCTACGCCGTAAAAACCTTCGAGATTACAGATAAAGATATCCTAGAGATTTCTGGTGTCGAAAATCAGGCGGTAGTCTACACTGGGGCGCCAGTAGTACTGGCTGGTAACTTGACGGTTGGTGAAAATGATGATGGAATTACAGTAAATGACATTACCGTAACGTATTATGATGAGGAAGGCGAAGTAGAGATTGAACAGCCGGAGGAAGTTGGCTCTTATGTGGTGGTTTATAGCTATGACGGCGAAAACTATGTAGGTAGTTTATCGGTAGAATTCTCGATTACGAAGGCGGAAAGTCCGGTGCCGACCGAAATGGAAGGCCTAGAGGCTGAAAGCGGTGATAGTTTAGCTATGATTGAAGGCGATAGGACCGAAGGTTTTGCTTGGGTGGACGATAGCATAATGGTAAAATCAGGGCTTCACACCTATGCGGCGGTTTACACGTATAATGATGATACAGATAATTATCAAACTCGTACCTTAGAGGTGCCGGTTAGAGGTGTCGCTAGGGTGGGAGTATATGTAGAGGTCGGCACCGACGGCGGAGATGTGGAGTACCCAGATGAGGCAAGAGAGGGCGAAGAGGTGGAGATCGTATTCGTAGCCGAGGATGGCTATGAGATTCGCCAGGTGATTGTGAATGGAATCGATAAAACTAGCGAAGTGAAGGACGGCAAATTAGTTTTGACCGCAGGCGATAAAGATATTGAGGTGTTAGTGAATTTCCGCAGAATCTATAAGGTACTCGAGGGTGACGGTCTAGATCATATTGTCGGAAGTAATGAACCGGTGAGATTTAGGATTGATGCAAATTACGACCTCTTCGCAGACGGTGGCGAGCTCTACATCGATGGAGTGCTAGTCGATGAGAAATTCTACACGCATACTCAGGGTAGTACGATTATTACTCTCTCTGAAGAATATGTTGGGATGATTGGCGAAGGCAATCACACTGTATCGGTAGCGTTCTCTGATGGCGGTGTAGCTAGAACTAATTTCATCGTAGAAAATTCGGAAGGCGAGGCTAAAAACGATAATAAGTCTAACGCTACTATCGTAATTCCAATGGCTGATAGTACGATTGTGAAGGTTCCGAACACTGGTGTTTCCACCGCAGAATCGGCCGGAGCGAAAATTGCGGGTTCGGCGTTGGCAGGAGTAGGCCTAGTAGGATTTGCGGTAATTTCTAGAAAGAAATTTATCAAAAAGTAAATTTAAAAACTAGCCCTTTTAGGGCTAGTTTTTTGATGAGCGAAAATAGCTACTTTTTATGGATAAGATTCCAGAAGAGGAATTCTAAGATAGTGATAATGAGGCCAAAGATGCAAGGCTCTACAATACCGTTAACTATCGTCCAAGTGTAAGATGAGCCAGTCATATTAGAAAGGAGAAGTTCCATAAGTGGCCAGATAATCATTGCCGCTATGATGTAGCCGATAACGCTAATTATAAAAAATCTGACAGTTCTTTCGGGTGTGAAGATACTTTTCTCCTTAGGTGCTTTTTTGGTTTCTGGCATAAAACTCCTTAGTTAGCTTTTCAATATTATAGCATAAATTTTTCTAGTGTTGGAAGTAGGACATCGCTTTTACTTCGCAAAAGCTCAACGTAAAGAAATTTCTAGTGCTGGAAGTAGGACATCGCTTTTACTTCGCAAAAGCTCAACGTAAAGAAATTTCTAG
>CAYRGP010000067.1:0-2950 GCA_964423995.1 uncultured Candidatus Saccharibacteria bacterium | reverse complement strand
GTAGCCCTAAGGGTGAGCGGACGCGAAGCTTGTGGTTCCTGGGTGCGGCTATGGGTGCGGCTATCTGGGGAATGTCGATTTCGGTGTTTTTGTCGCTCAAGAACGGTGAAGTGCAACAAATGAATGCGCCTCATCTGATAGCGGGCGTGTACGGTGGGGCGATTCTGATGGACGTAGCGATGTTGGGATACATCTCCTGGAAATATAAACTAGGTAAAGCAGTAACGTGCTTATTTGGGATTGCGGGGATTGTGCTGTTTACGCTGTTTATGTATGACCCGTCGATGTTGTATTCGTCAATTAATCTACTGAATGCAGGGAATTCGATTACGATTGATTTTAACAGAGGATTCTACGTGGCCTATGCACTGTTTTTCTGTTCGATTACGCCGGCGTTTTGTGGATTCTTGATTCACCAGATTTTGCATGAGAAAAGCCGAAAGACGCGTAAAGGGCTGTTATTCTTCCTGATTGGACTATCGGTGGCGGGGCTGTTGTCGCTGGTGTTTGATATTATTTTGCCGCCGTCGCGATATGATTTGATATGGGTGGGGCCGCTGACGATTGGGCTGGTGATTATTGGATTCTACTACGCGATTTTGAGATTCAAGATGATTACACTGAACGCGAATTGGCTGAGGATAATGTCATACATCGTTGTGATGGGGAGTGCAATGATTGTGTATTTATTGATATTCCATTTGATTTTCTCGGCGTTGTTTAGGATTGCTAACCCTTCGTTCCAGGTGATATTGCTGAACTTTATTATGATTGCAATTGTGTTGTTGCTGACGCCGGCAATTTCGGAGATTTTTGCGCTGACGAAGTCGTGGATTATGACGAAACAGATTAATATTGCTTATATTGTGAAAAAGATTACGGCGTTGAACCGGAAGCAGATTGATCTTAAGGAAATGGCAGGATTCCTGGCTGAACATATGCATTTTAATGACGTTGGATTCTTGGTGAATGGACGGTTTTATGGATCGGATGATTTTCGGATGACGGCGGCTTCACTGGAAGAGATTGAGAAGTTGAAGAAACCGGAACGAGGAATTTGGCAGGTGGTGCCGAAATCAAGCGGCTTGTCAGAGGCGGAGATTTCGCGGATTGGCGTGCTAACCAATGCTAAGGGCGACGTGATTGGACAGATGATTATCGGGAAGCCGGTATCGAGGACGAGTTTGTCGCGGCAGGATTTGACGGAAATTGAGATGATTGTAAACTTAATGGCGGTAGTGGTCGAGAATGGTAGCCGCAGGTCTTAGACAAACCAAGATGACAATTTTGCTCTCGCTGAACGCGGCGGCGATTTTGATTGCTGGAGTACTGATTGCTGGGGCGATTTTGCTGAACGGCGGGATGGATTTCAAAGTGGTGGGTGAATGGAGTGATGATGTCGAGGATAAGATTGAGGCTCCTGAGCTGATTGACGCAGAAAGCAATGTGAGTTCTTCCCTGACGGACGAGCAAAAGTCGTATGTAACGTCAGTGCATACAGTGACAGGAGTGGATTCGACGCCGGTGCCGGATGGTGAACTGTGGGGAGAGGAAGCGATTTCGATGTTTGAGACGGCGAATTTCGATATTTGCGTGGGGGGCGATTTGTCGGATCTCGGTGAAATGTATTGGCAAACGAGCAATCCGGAGGTGATTTCGGGGTTCTATACTGGGGCACGGACTTGGCTAGGGTATTCGTCAGATACGTGCCGTTTTCCGCTTGTGACCGGAACCGGGACGACGACGATTACGGCTGGTACCTATGATGGAACGAGGCGCGATTCGATTGTGGTGACGGTGGTGGAATCGCCGAAGCTGCGTTGGGAATACGAAGTGCTGTCTTTGGTGAATCAAGAACGGGTGCGAAATGGCCTAGAGAAATTAACTTGGGGTGAAACCTGTGCGGATGCGGCGGATTTGCGCGCACGAGAGTTGGTGGCAAACTATTCCCACACGAGGCCGGATGGGTCATCGTGGGATACGGCGTGTGATGCACCTGATAAAAATGCTACATATGTTGAGGGTGAGAACTTGGTGGTAGGATCGTCAGCGGTGTCGCCTGAGACGACGGTGGCGGCATGGATGAATTCGGAGGCGCACCGGGCAAATATCCTGAATCCGAGTTTCACGAAGTTGTCGGTGGGATATCATTTTGATGCGAATACGCAATATAAGACGCATTGGTCACAGTATTTTGCGAATTTCTAACGTTTTGATAGTAACACTATACCTTGCTTTCGTTCGCGATGACTTCACTCCATGTTATTATTTACAACATTTCGCTCAATCCTCGCCTTGATCAAGTTATCAGACTTGCTTCGCAAATCTGTAACTTTACTCGTCTCGGATGAGGAAAGGTTGTAAATAATAACTGGGTTCGTCATATGCGCACGAATAGCAAGGTATAGTGTTGCTACCAAACGTTAAAAAAATGATTATTGTGTAAAGATTTTGGTTCGTCATATGCTCACGAAAGCAAGGTATAGTGTTGCTGCAAAGTGTTATAATTAGATAATGATAAGGATTGTGTGCGGAGGGAAGAAAAATGCGGGGTGGGCGATGGAAGCGATTAGCGAGTATGAGAAGAGACTGAGGAAACCGTATGATTTACATTGGGAATTCTATGATGAAGAGAAGCTGATCGTTCGGCTCGAGAAGTGGCCGTTTGAACGTGGGCGGGAATATGTGATTTGTTGTGATGAGCGAGGGCGGAATATATCATCAGGTGAATATTCTTCCTTATTATCACAAGCGTTTATGTCGGGTCAGGAGGTGGTGATATTGATTGGTGGGGCGTATGGGTTCCCTGAATTCGTGCGGGAAAAGGCGGATTTCGTGTGGAGTTTCTCGCGTTTGGTGTTTCCTCATATCATGGCGCGAATAATAACAGTGGAGCAAATATACCGCGCGTCACAGATTGCGAGTGGCGGGAAGTATCATCATGAGTGAC
>CAYRGP010000066.1:0-3000 GCA_964423995.1 uncultured Candidatus Saccharibacteria bacterium | reverse complement strand
CACAAAAGCGATAATCTTCACCCCCCTATCTTTCAAACTTTTCTTTTCCATACTGTATCTAGTATACCACACCCCGCTCTCCCGATTCCAAAATCCCCGCCCTATCTTTCCGCCAAAAAGCGTTTAAGCAGGAAGGTTAGGAAGTAAGGAAAAGTATAGCTCCTGCCTGCGATAGAATTCGTTTCGTGATGTATAATGATATCACAGTTGTCGTCCGCCTTGCCGGGCGAGCCTGGCGCCTCTAGCCACGGATCCGCTGCAAGCGAAGTTCTGTAGCTAGACTCCCAATCGCTCTCCCTGTCTCGGTTGATCAATTGTGGAAGACAGAAACTCTCTCGTTCGCACCTTAACAATCTGGCAGTAGTATAAATTACCTAGCGATGGGCAAAGGCCCATCAATTTAAGTACTTTATCCCTAACGAGGCTCATACTTTTTGGCATGCCCTAAGGCCACATCTATCCGCTACGGGACATGAGCATTAAAAGTAGTTTCTTGCTTATTGTGTGTACAAAAGTGTTTTGAAGTTGGACTTCGTCTACGGCGGCAACTTCAACTCCGGCGGTTGGAACAATGTGGGTAGCAACGGCAACTACTGGTCGTCTACTCAGAACAATAGCTCTAACGGCTACAACTTGAACTTCAACTCGTCGAATCTGAACACGAACAACAACAATAAGAACAACGGTAGGTCTGTACGTTGTGTGTCTGCCCCGTAGTAGGGCGCTCACCGCAGATTGGGTTTAGCCCCCGTTCCTTAGGGGTCCAGTTTCCCCGCATTTCACAAAAGACAACTCAAAAAACCGCGAGACATCTCGCGGTTTTAATATTTATAATCCCAACCGTTCTTTTGAAAAACTTCATAGACCATCTTCCGCGCATCCCCGTGTTGCAACATCCCAAGATGCGAAATTATTGTCTCCTCATCCACCTGCCCTGCCACCACCAGCCTCGCCGCCTCGCGAAAATTCTCCGAAAGCCGTTTAGATGGCAGCCTACGATACGGAAAGACTCTCCACCCCAGAAAATTCGCCCCGTGTGAAATGGGCTGGATATATTCCTTGTCCGGATGAAGCTCCAAACCTAGCTCCGCAAGTTTCGCCGCTATCTTCCCTCTTAATTCTGGCATCATCCGCACATATTCCTCTTCTGTCAAAATCAGATAAAAATCATCCACGTACCGCCCGTACCGCTTAACACCAAGCTCACGCGTAATATAAATATCCAACTTATGCAAGCAAATATTCGAAAGCAGTTGCGAAGTTAGATTCCCAATCACGATTCCTTGCCCCTCTGGCTGGCAGAAAAGACTCTTGCGTTTAGGTAATTTCGCCCAATCAGCACGCCGGCCACATCTCCTCGCCTCTTTCGCAGGGTCGTCAAAAATAATTTCATGCCAGAGATATTTGCAAGTTTCATATAACCACCCTCCGCGCGGGAACTGCTTGTCTAGCCCCTCAATCGCCATTTGATACAACATCTTTCGATTCAAGCTCATGAAAAATCCCTTGATGTCAAATTGTAGCAAAATCGCTTGTTTCCGCCCAGTTTTCCGATAATTTTCATTCTCTGCCGACCGCATATATTTTTGCATCCGCATCACCCCATCGAGGTTCCCTTTCCCTTCCTGGCAAGAATACGAGTCTCTAATAAACCGCGCATTCCACCAAGGCGCCACAATCCCATACAAAAAATGATGTATTACTCTATCGCGAAAGGTCGCCGCAAAAATCTCCCTAATCACCGGTTTAAAGATAATGAAAGCCTTCGATGGGCTTGGCTTGTATCTACGGTGAATCACATCATCTACGAGAATTTTTAGATTCTCCTTCTCCCTATTCATAAATTTTGCTTGGTCCACCGTCCGGCGCTTCCCTCTCGAGGCATTAGTCGCCGCCTCATAAAAGCAACAAAACAAATCCTCGTCACACGTCGGTATTTGTCTAAGATAATTTTTAGCTTTTTTCTCCACTAACCTCATCTTGTTTTACCTTACTTTTGCCACTCTTCCTGGCTTTCCCCTTCATATCCGCCTCCACCTCTCTGGCAATCATCAGCCTAGTCTCCCGCTCAATTTCCGCCTGTACCCGCAAATATTGCTCCCCGAATTTCGCCACTCGTATCACGTCATAAGGCCCTTCGCTCATCACCACGTTCACAAATTCATCCAGCTCGAGCAATAGTTCCTTCTCTTGCTCAAGAAAATCGGCTAGCTCTATCTTATCATGCGCTAGCCGCACCGTCAGCCTCTTCATCTGGACTACCACCTTCCGCATGTCTATCCCATACGCCTCTCGCTCAGGAGCCTTCATGCTAGAAGTCAAAATCCGCACGTGTCGCTGCAACTTCCGTATTTCATCATCAAGCACCGGCACCACGTGTGTCGGTACAAAAACTTTGTTCGCCAACTCTTTCATCCGGTCTTCTTCCCCCAGCATATCAGCATATTTTTCGTGCGTAATCGGTCCGTCCAGCTCGAAACGAATCGAGTTTTCCTTCTCCACCACAGGATAGATGCGCAGACTCGCCAGCTCGGTCACGAGAGTTTTCATGCTCTGGACTATCACCACTTTGTCGCTCGCCTCTGCTCCAAAATCCGTGTCGGGCTGGAGCCGGAATTTTCTCTTCAATCTTGGCCCAATGTGGCCCGAAAGGATGACCGCCGAGTGTGAAAAGGCTTTCCAGTACTTCGACCCCTCTTCTCGCATGAAAACGATGAAACCGTAGTTCCCGTTTTCGAACTCGACAATCTGTTTCTTCAGCAAACGATACCCTGCCTTCCGCTCCTTCTTGGTCAATTCCCTTTTGGCCGCCTTAGACATTTTCTCTTGCAATTTAGCAACTTTATTTGGTGGATCTTTTGCCATATAGTTTTCTCTTAGTTTAATTCATGTGGTTCCGATTTTCTCTGTGTCGCCCGCACGCGTTCCTTGATTCCACCGGGCTACGCCCGGTGGAAGACGGGGGAAACTGGACCCCTAAGGAACGGGGGCTAAACCCAA
>CAYRGP010000065.1:0-3040 GCA_964423995.1 uncultured Candidatus Saccharibacteria bacterium | reverse complement strand
AAATTAGGAACCCCGCTTCTGGAAAGAGCCGTAGCGGCCTATTCTCTAAGTCTCATTCTTTCTTAGCCACTAAACTATTCTTATCCCTAGGCCTTGCTTCTCTCACTCTTCTTCTTTTTGCCTTCTCTACCTATCTTACCCACAGCTTCCTCTATCCCGCCACCTCTCTCTCCGCCATCGCCAATGGTTCTGAGATAGGATTAAACATCAAAGATTTCATCAAAGTCGCTGTCGATACGGATAATCTAGCTCTCCACGATGCTAGTGGAGACACCGCGGTTACCCCCGAACCGTCCGGTACTTTAGTCTATGGGGATGTGAATGTGGCTGTTACTACTAACACTGTGCGTGGATATAGTCTCTCCGTCTACACACAAGATAGTAGTAACAGCATGAGGCACCAGAACTCTGCCGTAACAGACGCTATTGCTCCGATTTCTTCTATCTCCGGCTACAACGCCACTACTGGCGCAAGCGACCTAGCGGGTAACACCTGGGGCTTTAGAAAGAATAATGGCACTACCGACTCTCCCTCTTACACTAACTGGTTTGCAGTAGGAGAAAACGCCAATAACAATACCATAATCTATGATACCGATACCGGCAATGCTGCCTATTGTGAAAATCTATCCTATCCGCTAAATAATACCGATTGTGATGCTGGCTCTTATGATACCCATTCAGTGAACTTTGGCGCTAAACTTACTTCTTCTCTTCCTGCCGGTACTTATACTAACAACGTAGTATTTTCTGCCGTAGCTAAAGACGAAGGCGCTAGATACACCCTAGACTTCCATCCTAATGGTGGAGAAAACGTCATGGCCAAAAGAGCTATTATCAAAGGTAGCACTACGACTCTGCCAAGAACTGGCTTTGTTATGAGCGGCTATTACATTAAAGGCTGGGCCTTGACCCAGGCCGACGCAGAGGCTGCTAGCGTCACCGCTTCCCACCCCACCGCTACTACTCCATCGAGTCTCACCTACCGCGCCGGCAAGACCGTAGAAGTAAACGATCTCATCATCGCCGCCATCGCTGCCGGACAATCTGTAGAACAAAATGCTTTAATCAACCTCTACGCCATCTGGGAGCCAGACGCCGATCCAATCCAAGGCTTTATGTGTAGAAACTTAAGCGCCGGCGAATCTACCGCACTTAAAGATACTCGCGATGGCCAGAAGTACACTGTGAAGAAACTCGCCGATGGTAACTGTTGGATGATGGATAACCTCGCCGTCTCCGATGTCCTCATGACCGACCAAGATACTAATCTCGCCACTAATGCGACATTCGACCTTACTACCGGTGTCACCTATTCTGGTAGCACCGGCTGGTGCCAAGAAAACAGTGATGCTTGCGATAATGTAAAGGCTGTTTACGTCGATAACACTAACGGCGGCTATTATAACTGGTATACTGCTACCGCTGGAAACGGCACCTACAGCACCTCTACAGACGGTACAACTATAGTCTACGATATCTGTCCGAAGGGCTGGCACTTGCCAGTTGGCGGAAATAATAGCACTACCAACCAATTTGCCCGTTTGGATATCGCTCTAAACCCACAAGATAGTCTCGCTGGCACTAACCGCCACAATGACACTTCTGGCATTGACGCTACCGCCCTAGCTACTTCCTTTGCTAATTTGACTAGCATCTTTCCACTTGTGGGTCGTATTGACGGCTCGCTTGTTGTCGTTGGTACGCGTGGATACTACCAGTCGTCTACTGCCAGGTCTGATACTAGCTCATATTTCCTAGATCTCCAATCGGGCAATTCTTATGTGGCTCCTCGTAGCCATAGTGTCAAGTATACAGGTCTCTCCATCCGTTGCGTTGCTCAGAACCATTACACCCTCGCCTACGACGCCAACTCCGGTACTGGGACGGCCCCAGCCTCCCAGCCCGTCTCCGACAACGAAAGTGTCACTCTCCAGAATAATACTTTTGAAAAAGACGGCTACAACTTCCTCGGCTGGAGCACTAATGCCTCCGCCACTACCGCCGACTATCCTGCTAGCTCCTCCCAGAACGTGAACGATATTGTCGCCGCCGCTTCCGCCTCCGGCCAAACCCCCACCGACGGCTCCACCCTCACCCTCTACGCCGTCTGGGAGAAAGCTGTAACTTACTTCCAGACCACCGGCTCTTGCGCCACCATTGACGTAAATACCACCGGCACCCTTACCGACTCTCGTGACGAACAGGAATATACGGTCTATCGTTTCAGAAATACCGGTACCGCCGGTAACTTCGATAGCGGTTACCCATCTGGCATGTCTGGCTACTGCATCATGACCAAAGACCTCTCCCTCGGCTATGTCACGGGCGGTTCGGTCACGAAGGGTAGTGACCTTACCCTTACTACTAATGATTCCGCCGCCGCCGCGACTATCACCGCCAGGACTGACACTAGTGACCGGACTCGTCCCGATTACTGGTCTGCCTCCGACTCTAGTCCCCAGTATATTAATGGCTATGGCCGGAGTTATTATTCCTTTGTTGCTGCCCAGAAAGTCTGTCCAAAAGGTTGGACCTTACCAACGCAAACTCAATACAATAATATCGCCTCCTTCATGGGAGGAAATAGCTCTACAGGCTCTTCTCACGTCCGTAATGCCCCGTACGGCTTTGTCTTAGGAGGTCGCTTTGAGGCTACTATAGAGTGGAGCAATGTGGGTAGCTTCGGCTACTACTGGTCGTCTACCGAATCCGGTAGTGACCGGGGCTATGGTTTATACTTTGGTTCATCAAATCTATTTACGAGCTCTAGTGAATCGGGTAATTATAAGAACAGAGGCATGTCTGTACGTTGTGTGTCTGCCCCGTAGTAGGGCGCTCCCAGGTAGCAAAGTACCATAAGAAGAACCGTTAGGGGTTTTCGAGGGGGTACGGAGCGCGGCAGCGCGAGTAGTAGCGCCGCCCGCCCGTGGCGACGGGCCGGGCGGACGCGCCCCGAGAAAACCCCTGATGGTTCTTCTTGTTCTTGTAATTTTTCGGCGGTTAGCAGGCGGCGGCCAGCGCGCGAAAACCCCTAACG
>CAYRGP010000064.1:0-3133 GCA_964423995.1 uncultured Candidatus Saccharibacteria bacterium | reverse complement strand
TCTCGTATTCTTCGTTTTGGAGAGCTTTGTAGCCGGTAGTGGTGAGGATGGGATGGTTCAGGGTCATTTCGAGCTTGGCGCCATTATTTAGGGTAAGTTTGGCAAGTTTCGTGGCCTGCTCCTCCCCATCATGAATAATAGTGTTTAATACTTCGGTCATATAATATTCATTATGGTCTGGGTCGTAGGAGACGACTTTATCGCCAATCTTAATGTCTTCGATCGATTTGGTGTTACCAAACATCGCGGTTTGGATCTGGGTGCCGGCGGTAAAACAGGTGGTGGCAGGGGGAGTAGAGACGCAACGTACAGACCTACCAATGTACTTATAGCGGTTAAGCGTGTATAGTGACGATGAATTAAATCCTAAATAGTAACCACGTTCGCTGTCACTCTGATTAGCTGACCAGTAGTCACCGTAGCTACTAGCAGACTCGAAACCGCCAGGGGTGAAATTGTTGAAATTGCCGCCGTAGACAAAATTGTACGGAGCACTTCGGATATTAGTAGAACCAGTAGTGCTATCTCCACCCATGAAGGAGATAATATTGGAATATTCAGAGTTGGTTGGTAGTCTCCAGCCTTTCGGGCAAACTTTCTGAGCGGCGCCGTAAGAATAATAGCTATGGGAGGAATAAGCCTCATAGCCAGATTGTGGACCGACAACGTACTGAATATTAGAGTCGGAGTTGCTAGAAGACCAGTTACTACTAGTTCTAGCGGTGATAGTAGCGGTGGCGGCGGAATCATCCGCAGTAAGAGTGAGGTCGCTACCCCTTGTAACCGAACCGCCTGTAGTATAGCCGAGAGAGAGATCCTCGGTCATGATGCAGTAGCCAGCCATACCGGAAGGATATCCGTTCGAGAAGTTTCCCGCCGTACCAGTGTTTTTGAAGCGATAGACCGTATAATCTTGTTCGTCTCTGGAATCGGTAAGAGTACCAGTAGTGTTTACGTCGATAGTGGTGCAAGAGCCAGTGGTCTGGAAGTAAACTTTCGCCTGTTCCCACACCGCATAAAGAATGATAGTGGACCCGTCTGTAGTGGTTTGGCCAGAGGTAGCGGCGGCAGAAATGATGTCATTTACGTTTTGTGCGGAGCTGGCGGGATAATCCGCTACGGTGGCGGAGGCGTTAGTGCTCCAACCGAGGAAGTTATAATCCTCTCTCGCGAAGGTGTTAGCTTGGAGCGTGACACTCCCGTTCTCGGTAGTATCTTGCGATTCGGGGGCTGTACCAGTGCCAGAATTAGCATCATAGGAAATCGTATAATGATTTTGGGCGATACAACGAACGGGATAGCCATCATATTTCGTTGCACTACTTCTTGGTGAAACAAAGCCGGTAGCGGTTAGGTCAATAGCGTAACTAAACTCGGTGTCCTCAACTTTTGAAGACCACAGACGAGCATATGAGCCAACTCCGTTCAACTGCTGGTTGTAATAATACCCAGAATAGAAGAGTCCTGCTTCGCTAAATAATTGGTCTCTAGCGGTAGCGTCTTGGCGGTTTGAGCCGGCACTAGCTCCATTTATAGCTCGATCTAGTGAGACCCAAGATTTAGTGGCATTACTGCCGCCATTTGGGAGTTGCCAACCCTTTGGACAAATATCTCTGGGGGTGTAGCCGGCAACGCAGCCAGAGTTACCATCACTATAAGACGAGCATCCAAGAGTAGCGGTGTAGAAATTGTAGTAGCCTGTATTCTCTGCAAGAGTGTATCCTTCTACACTATATGCGTCTCCGCCTTGGCCTTTGGCTCGATATTGGACCTTAGCATGTTTGTCTTCGGCTGCGTTACCATAGAACGATGCCGCTGTAGTACTGTTGGTACTATCTTCAGTTATGACGCCATTACCCTGATAGCCAGCCTGAGGGATATAATAAGTGCTCGAATCACTGTCTGGGATATTGGTTAATTCATTAGTTAAAGCATAGCCCTTGTCATGGCCAATGACAAGATTGTTTGTGGTCCAACATTCATCGCCGAATTTTTTAACTGTGTAAATAGTATTGTCACGAAGATCTTTTAATCTGACAATATCGCCAGAGTTCATAGCAGAACAGCCGGTAAAGTTTTGCATATTTCCATCTAGGGCTATCCAGATAGCGTAGATAGTTTTAGTGTTACCGCTGGTGGCGAGGTTCGTAACTTCTTGTTCGTTAGTGTAATCTACATCTGCTTCGGTACCGATACCGTTTGTAGCCGTACCGGTTTTGCCATTAGCAGAATCGGACCAACCTAGGAAAGCATAGCCTGTTCTTTCGTAGGCGTTAGCGGTAAGAGTAGTGGCGGAATTCGGGAGGATGGATTGAGGTGTCATTTCTCCGGTGATTTCGGATTCGTCTTCCACATTCGGATTAAATTCTACAGTATATGGAATACAGGAAGTATCCATGAGGACGGTGTAGAGAACGTCGCCAGAGTAGGTGCCAGGATTAAGAGTAGTATCTGCCTTCGCGCCATAGTAGATGGGTACAGTAGATTCCTCCTCTACGTTAGTCTTGGTTATGAGAGCGGTGCTTAAAGCTTCCTCATAGGTCGGGAGGCCAGCATAGAGATGGTTTTCAATATCTATACTACTACCACTAATACCCCAAGTATTAGAAGAAAGAGTATTTGGGCTAGTAATAGTGTTAGAAGAGGCAGAGATAATATCGGAGGAGGATGGATTAGTTGGATCAGTAGCAGATTGGTTAGTTAAATTAGTAGTCTTACCATTCTGTCCAGAAACATAGACCTTATAGCCGGCGGAACAATCGGTATGAACTGTAAGGGTATCATTTCCTGTAGCCGTAGAGCCGGAGGAAGAAGGTTTAATCTTCCCGAGCGAGACTACTCCGGCTGTATCGCCAGAGCCGTTAGAGGAGACGTTGACGTAGGAGGCGCCATAAGCAGAATCCGTGAACAAAATCCCCATATTAAATATAAAACTAAAAATCGCAATTAAAGCACCAACTGCGAGAATATTACCTTCTTTTTTTATATGACCCATCTTTCCTCCGATGTGTGTTTGTGTTTTATTTTATATTATACATGGTTCTCAACTAACCACAACCATTATCTTTAGTGTACTATTGCTTGATATATTTGTCAAGACTTTTTCTGGCGAAAAAGTCTTGGAACGTCCCAA
>CAYRGP010000063.1:0-3270 GCA_964423995.1 uncultured Candidatus Saccharibacteria bacterium | reverse complement strand
CTGCCTCCTCTAATACTATCGCTAGCCCGAATACCCTTTCTTCTAATACCTGGGGCATCAGTGGCAGTAGTACTGATATCGAGAACCATCTTTATGCCGGTCTCCCGGCCTATGCTGATTCTACCAATGTTGCTCTTGTAACCAAAACTAACGTAGAAGAAGAATCCACTGTGCCGATTTATTATGGTGTAAAAGCAAATACAGCTTTGAACCCAGGTACTTATTCTGGTGACGTTCTCTATACGGTTTTAATGGATATCTCTTGCGTTCCGTATACTGTGGAATTTAGTCCTAACGTAGAAGACGAGTCCGAAATCACCGGTGAGATGACCGCCCAATCTATCCTTCCAAACTCCGCTACTGCCCTCACTGCCAATACTTACGAAAGAGAGGGCTACACCTTCCTTGGCTGGAGCACTACTCCAGAAGGAAAGACTGGTAATGTCACTAACGGTATTGGCACAACAGACGATGTAGACTACGATAACGAGGCCGAGGTTACGAACCTTACTACTAGCGGCTCTTCTATTACGCTTTATGCAATATGGGAAGTAGCACCGACTGAATATATGCAAGATTTCATGTGCTCCCGTCTTTCACCAAATGGTGAGACTAAGACTCTTGTAGACAAACGTGATGGCCAGGAATATACCGTCTACCGCATCCCGACCGATAACGCCGCTACCAACGTCGCCGGTAAATGTATTATGACCAAAGACCTGAATCTTGGCGCGGTAGCCTCGGTAGAGGGCTCGTCTTCCACTATCGTTGCTAACGGTACCATGACTCTCTCCCCAGAAGATTCCACCTTCACCACTCCTTCCGGCTCTGGTGAGTCCATCACCGTCCCGACTACCACCACTTCCGTATCTCACGGTACACCAGGCTCAGGAAATAATGAATACGCCAACCGCCAATACCGTATTGATGGTACAGGCAATTATGCCGGCAGAGGTTATTATACCTGGGGTGCAGCTATGGTAGCTTGCCCGAAGGGTTGGAGATTACCAACATCTGATAAGTATAGTAACAGTGGTTCCTATGAAGGACAAACTGCTGGTTTAGCCGCAATCGTAAAAGGCGCTAACGCTTCTACAACGATTAGCAACATTACTTCGTCTCCTTGGTCCTTCGTACTTGGCGGGTACTATAACAATGGTTTCTACAATGCGGGCTCCGACGGGTACTATTGGTCGTCTACTCAGTACGGTTCGACCGTCTCATATAGCCTACTCTTGCGTTCATCGAACGGTCTCGTACGGGGCGGCAACCTCAAGAGCTACGGGTTCGCTGTCCGCTGTATGGCAGACGATTACGATAATACGATGCAAGATTTCGACAGCTCTTCGCTTAGCGAAGGCGAGACAATGAAACTAAAAGACAAGCGTGATGATGCCATCTATACTGTCAAGAAATTCTCAGATGGTACGGTCTGGATGACCTCTAACCTCATCCTCGGCCACGACAAGGGATACGCCCTCACCAATGAACTCACTAATATCCCAAATAGCGATACCTCTACCTACTACTTCCCAATGGCCGGTAGAAGAGGCTCCCTAAGCTCCGCCAGTACCATTGAAAGCTCCAATACCGCCACCCCGACCTTCAATGGCAGTTACGAAACCCAAGCCCACGTCCAATACCGCGCCGCCGGCCAGGGTGGCGACCAATACAGCTCCGGCACTCTCAGCCAAAGCACCGGCTACTACAACTTCTGGGCCGCCTCTCTCGGATATTCTGGATACGGCGACTATAGCTTTTCCTATAGCAATACACCAAGAGACATCTGCCCGAAAGGTTGGCAACTCCCACTTGGCGGCAGCAACACCACTAAATCTTGGGTCTCCCTCGATAAAGCTCTAAATGGCTCCTCCGCCGGCTCCAACCGTACAGATGCCACTGCTAGAGATAGGTTCTTAAATGACGCGGGCTTCCTCTACTCCGGCAACTACAACAGCTCCCAGCTGTACTACGTCGGCTCGGGCGGCCTCTGGTGGTCTTCTACCGTCTACGATACCGGCAACAGCTACCGCCTGTACCTGGATTCCTCTGGCTACGTCTACCCGCAGGATTACAACTACAAGTACTACGGCTTTGCCGTGCGTTGTGTGGCGCAGGATAGTGCTACTATCACCTTTAACGCCAATGGCGGCACCGGCGAGATGACCCCGCAAAGAATTTACGGGAATGACGCCACGCTGAAGTCCAATACCTTCACCCGCGACAGCTATGTATTCCTCGGCTGGAGCGAAGATGCTAGCGCTACCACCGCTACCTACACCGACGGCGCCTCCGCCTCCGACCTTGTCTCCCGCGGCGGCAATATCACTCTCTACGCTATCTGGGCAAAAATTGACGGAGATATGCAAGGGTGGTCTGGTTGTAGCGGACTGTCAACAGGGGATATTGCGAGATTAAAAGACATTCGCGACAATAAAGTCTATACCGTGAAGAAACTCCCAGACGGCAAATGTTGGATGATGCAGAATCTCACCATCGGCTCCGATGGCGCTAAGACCCTCACTTCTGCCGATACTAATATCGACAATAACACCACCTACTATCTCCCACCAGCTGGCAAGCAGGGCTCTAGTACTATTGATAACTCTAGTACCCTCACCGCCACTACCACGGCGAACTTCACCAGTAACTCTTCTACTGACGCCCATGCTAAAACTCAGTTCAGAACCAAGGATAGTAGCGTCACTAACGATTCCGACACCGGCTACTACAACTTCTACACTGCCACCCTAGGCTTCTCCTATTACCAAGACGGCAAATCCTCCGGCATCTCCACCAGAGACATCTGCCCGAAAGGTTGGAGGATGCCAAAGACTACCGATTCCGGTACTAACGTCACCACTGCGGATTCTGCCAGTGACTTCACCTACCTCGCTCGCCAATATAACAGCTCTACCGGCTGGAGCGGCTCTGCTACCGGTACTAGTGGTTACGGTTACTACAACAACAATAACGTAGTAAAGAACCCAATGTACCTCCAAGCCGCCTATCCTCTAGCCACTAGTACCGCCAACAATTACGCTGGCTTCTCTTACGCCGGGTACTGGGATGGTACTAATAGTAGTGCCTCGAATGTTGGTTCCAACGGGTACTATTGGTCCGCCTCGGTATACAATACCGACAGCGGGTACACCCTGCGCTTCGATTCGTCGAATGTGTACCCCCAGCTCCGCGACAACAAGTATAACGGGTTTGCGGTGCGGTGCGTCGCTAAGTCCACGGATGCCGTCTGCTTTACCGCTGGTACGC
>CAYRGP010000062.1:0-3348 GCA_964423995.1 uncultured Candidatus Saccharibacteria bacterium | reverse complement strand
GGCTTCAGAAAATAAAATTAAGCCCTTTCAGGGCTTACTTTTATTTTCTGGTGCTGGAAGTAGGACTCGAACCTACGAAGGCCGAAGCCGAGAGATTTACAGTCTCTTGTCATTGCCACTAGACGATTCCAGCATAGATGTTAACGTATCTTATTATACACTGAGGGGACCGAAATTACAAGCTCTTTTTGCGAGGTTTAGAGGGGGCAGAAGAGCGTTTGGTTACGATGCGAGGACGAGCGACTGCCTTCTTGATCTTTTGGGGCTTCGGCGTTTTTGATGCGGTACGGGGGACGCTGACGACCATTCGTGGGCGACCGAGCGGACGCTTTTTTAGACGCTTCTTTTTGGCGGCCTCATTTTCGGCGATTTGGGCTTCGATGCGAGCGATAGTGGCAGTGGCATTTTCGGTGTCGCCGGTAGATTCATAAATAGCGAGAATCTGGCGGAGGGTGGTGGTGGTATGGTCTAAATCATAAGCCGATTCTAGGGCCTCAATGGCGGCTTTCCGATTCCCGAGCTTTTCCTCGGCCTTTGCTAAGGCAAGATAGCGCGCTGGGACATCGCCTTCCATCTCAATAGCTTGGCGGAAGGCCATTGCTGCCTTCTCAAAAGCACCAGTCTCAAGATAAATCAATCCAGCGTTATGTAAAGAAGAAGGGTTATTATCTAGAGATTGGGCGATTTCAAAACACTCGATCGCCTCATCGAATTTCTGGCTTTTAGCATAGAGAATGCCGAGGCGGTTGTACGCGGCGGCATTAGTCTCATCAAATTTCAAAATAGCAAGCAAAGCCTTTTCGGCGCGGACTGGCTTGCGCTCTTTCATGGAAACTTGGGCGATAGACCAAAGCTTTTTGACCTGAGTGTTGATCTTAGGATCGACGGGCTCCTTTTTCTCGGCTGGCTCTCGGTCGCGAAAGAAAAAGGCCAGATATACCGTGAAAACCAAAATTATCAAAACTCCTAGCATACTACTATTTTAGCATAAGTGGGCGATAAGTTGCAACTTTATGTGGCCATTCCCCTGGATATTTTCATAGGTAGTAATGAGAGCGGGAATTTTTTTAAGAAAGGCGGGATTTTTAGTCTTAAAATAGGATTTGTAAGCGATTTCGATGGCGGAGCCGAGGATTTGGAGGATTTCTAGGCGAGATTTTAGAGTTTTTTTGGATTTTTTGTCAGTCCATTTTTTTACTAAAATTAAAATATTGCGAGAGGAAGAAGAAAGGAGGAGACGAGCATCTTCTAGAATGTTTTCATTGGCTAAGACGGGCGCGTCGAGAGGATTTTCAATTTTCTGAATATAGATTTTAGCGCGCGAAAGAATGGTGGGGAGGAAGTTTTCGAGATTGGTAGCCAGAAAAACGAGATGGCAATTCTCTCTCGGCTCTTCAAGGAGCTTGAGGGCGGCGTTTTCGGCGGCTTCGTTCATAGTTTCAGCGTGTTTAATGACGAAAAAGCGGGGCTCTAGCTGTTTGGTGGCCATTATCGCTTCTAGTTCCCTGATTTGATTTACCTTTATGCTATGTTTCTCGTCTGGTTCTAAGTAGAAAGTAGTGTTAGGAAAACTGAAGCTTCTCGCGGTTTTGATCGGTTTTTTGCCGGTATGAAGAAGATCGATTAAATCACTTCTCAAAATAAAAATCGTGAAACCACTCTCACTGGCGATTTTAGGGACGAGAGAGGGATCGTCAAAAAACACTATTGAACTCCTCTGGGAGTTTAGATAGAAAAGTTTTCCGGATACCACCGTCCGGGCCGGGGATGGTAATTTCTAGCGAGCCGGCATGGAGATAGAGCCGGTCGGCCTTTTCGTCGCCGTAGACACGGTCTCCGAGAATGGGGTGACCAAGATATTGGAGATGGACTCTTAGCTGGTGGGTGCGGCCGGTGATGGGCTTTAGCTCCAAAAGAGAATATCGGCCATCTGATTTTAAGACTTTGTAAAAAGTGACGGAAGGTTTCCCGGATGGGCTGACGATGAAAGTGGTGGGAGACTTGAGGCTGCGCTCTAGGGGTAAGTCGATTTTGGCTTCGTCGAGCTTCGGGCGACCCTCTACGATGGCGTAATAAGTTTTATGAGTTTTGCGCTCCTGGAATTGCCGCCTTAGGTAGCTCTGGGTAGCCTCGTTTTTGGCGAGGATGACGACGCCAGAAGTGTCGCGATCTAAGCGATGGACGAGCAAGCCGTAATCTTCTAGGGTGGGCTCAGTGGTGAATTCACCCTTCGCCATAGAGAGTAGGCCGGCGGGCTTGTCGATGACGAGTACATTGTCGTCCTCATAGATAGGTTCAATGTTGGGGGGCGTTTCCCTTTTGGGCACTTCGAGATTTAGTTTCGGCCAAGCGCCGTCCTTGGTTTGCTCAATTTCGGCATTCGGTTTTTTAATGGGCTGGCCGTTTAGGGAGACATAGCCAGATTTGATGAAGTTCTGAAGGGTGCTACGGTTAAATTCTGGATGTTGTTCCACCAAAATTAAATCGGCGCGTTTTCTTTCGGCTCGAGGATTTTCGGGTATCTCGATGTCTCCGTTGATGACGCGCGACAATTCGGGTTTAGAAAATTTTTTCCCAGGTCGGTACATGAGTATATTATAACATATTACGTGGTATAATAGAGGTATGGTAGAAATTGCAAAACCTTCGCCGAAGGAGGTGGAGAAGTATTTGAAACGGTGGGATGGGCTAGATAATTACGTTTTTCAGGAGCAAGCGCTAGATAGGCTCTTTTTTAAGATGTGTCCTAAGAATAATGACATCCATGATGTTTTGTTGAAAAGTAGTGTGTTGAACGATTTTTACGGGACGAATATTTTTTCAATTTTTCCGGTAGCGCAACATATTTTGGAGATGGATATTGACAAGAAATTGGAGGCTGGAGATTCGACGTTAGTGAACGAAATTACAGCGGTTAAAACTGGTGGGAAAGTGAAGCATTTCTATTCCTTCGCAACAAAATACTGCAGCCATCATCAGCCGTTAAAATTTGCAATTTATGACTATTATGTTGAAAGATGCTTAATGTATTTTAAGAGACAGGATAAATTTGCTAAGTTCAAATTAGACGATTTGAAGGATTATCCAAAATTCATGGAAGTTCTGCATCAGTTTCGGGATTTTTATGGGCTTTCGAGCTACAATTTAAAACAAATTGATCAGTATCTCTGGCAGCTTGGTAAGGAGTACTTCCCGAGGAAGTATAGTAAATAAATAAAAATGGAGCCGAAGAGAGATCTGAACTCATGACCTCGCCTTTACCGCCCCTTGGGACGCGGAAAGGGCGCCAAGTTGTGAAATAAAAATGGAGCCGAGTATGAGATTTGAACTCATGACCCCGCCCTTACC
>CAYRGP010000061.1:0-3556 GCA_964423995.1 uncultured Candidatus Saccharibacteria bacterium | reverse complement strand
CGTTTCGGAAGTCAATAGAGTGGCATCTGACATTGCATAATTGGCATAAAAATCCCTAATGGCTTATACCCCAAAAAAGTATTCAATTTTTTTTATGCTTATGGTAAAATGGAGCTATGGATAATGCTAGCGAATTCAAAGATTTAAACAGCGATGCTAATGGGGGCGACCCAAAGACGCTGAGAATAGAAACTTTACTCGAAGAGACAGTGCGTCAGAAGGCGTCTGACCTTCACTTGCAGGTGGGTTTGCCGCCGATTTTGCGTGTAGATGGTGTACTGAGACCGATTCCGAATATGCCGGTAGTGGATGAAGAGGCGAGCGAGAGGTTAATTTTCTCGACGATGGATTCTCTGCAGCAACAATCTTTGATGAAAGATCGCGAGTTTGATTATTCTTTTGCTTTTGGTAGTTTAGGTAGATTTCGTGTCAATGCATTCCAGGAAAAAGGCGCCTTAGCTGGGGCTTTTCGTTTGATTCCAGATAAGATTTTGACTGTGCAGGAGCTCGGGATGCCGGCGGTGGTGGACACATTTACGGAGTTTCCGAGAGGATTGGTCCTAGTGACTGGTCCGACGGGTTCTGGTAAGTCGACGACTTTGGCAGCTTTGATTGAGAAGATTAACCAGACGAAACCGGTACATATTCTGACGATTGAGGACCCGATTGAGTTTACATACACTTCTAAAAGAGCGGTGGTGGTACAGCGCGAGGTGCACTATGATACGCTGAGTTTCTCGAGGGCGCTTCGTTCGGCGCTTCGCCAAGACCCAGATGTAGTGCTGATTGGTGAGATGCGCGACCTTGAGACGATTCAGGCGGCTCTGACCGTAGCAGAGACGGGACACTTGGTGTTTGGTACGCTCCACACGAACTCGGCGGCGCAGTCGATTGACCGTATCATCGATGTATTTCCGTCCCACCAACAGTCCCAGATTAGATTACAGCTTTCGGCGGTGCTTCAGGCGGTTTGTTCACAGCGTCTCGTGCCGGCGATTGCGGGCGGACGTGTTTGTGCGGCAGAAATTATGGTGATTAACCAGGCGATTAAATCTTTGATTCGCGAGGGGAAGACTCATCAAATCGATACGGCGATTCAGACCGGTGTGGCGCAGGGGATGCAGACGATGGATAGGACGCTTGTGAAGATGATTCAGACGGGGATTATTTCTTATGATGATGCGCGCGAGTACGCAGTAGATTTGACGGAATTTGAACGGCTAGCGAGAGGATAGCATAGCAGAGTGGGCGTATGAAAAGGTTTACTTACCAAGCGGTAGATAGCAAAACAGGGAAGGTCGTCAAGGGTGTTATCCAGGCCGATACCGAGCGTAACGCTGGTAAGCTTTTGATTGAACAGGGTTTCGTACCACAGAAAGTCGTTGAGGAAAATACAACTGGTTTGTTTGCGAAGGCGAAGAACCGGATTACGGCGAAAGATAGAATTATCTTCACACGGCAGTTTGCGACGTTGATTGGGGCGGGGCTACCGCTTGCGAATGCGCTGAGGCTTTTGGCGGACCAGACTGACTCGCCGGGGATGAAATCGGTCGTAGAGGATTTGCTCGCGAATATTGAGGCCGGTAAAAGTCTAACCCAGGCCTGTGAGGCCCATCCGAAGGTCTTTAACAAGCTGTTTTTGGCGCTAGTTTCGGCGGGTGAGCTTTCGGGTACTTTGGACGAATCTTTGAGACGTCTGGCGGACCAACAGGAAAAAGACCAGGCGATGATTTCGAGGATTAGAGGCGCGATGATTTATCCGGCGATTGTGCTTGTGGTAATTATTTTCGTGATGGTATTTATGTTGGTGGAAGTCGTGCCGCAGGTGGAGTCACTGTATAAAGATTTAGGCGAGGAACTGCCGGGGATGACGAAGCTATTAGTCGCGATAGCGAATTTCATCATCGCGGATTGGTGGTTGATACTTTTGGTGCTGTTCGTTTTGGTGTGGATTTTGATGAATTTCAGGACGACGAAGAGTGGAATTCGGGCGGCGGCGCTGATTAAGCTGAATATTCCGCTATTTAAGGGGCTGTTCCATCGGCTTTATAACGCGCGGTTTGCGCGGACGGCACAGATTCTTTTGATGTCGGGTGTGCCGATGATTGACGTGATGGGGATTTCGGCGGAGTCGACGGCGAACGTGGTGATGCAGGACAATATCGTCAAGGCGAGCGAGAAGGTGAAAGCTGGTAAAGCGCTCTCGGAGTCGTTGGAGGGGGTGGATTATATTATGCCTTTGGTGCCGCAGATGGCGGCGATTGGTGAACAATCTGGTAAGATTGACGAGATGCTGGGGAGAGCAGCGACGGTGTATGAGAACGAGCTAGACGAAAAAATTAACTCAATCTCGACGATGATTGAGCCGGTTTTGATGATTTTCCTAGCGGGGATGATGGTGTTTATGATTGGTGCGATTTTGATGCCGATTTATTCGTTGGTCAATTCGATTGGGTAAAACCAAGCCACTACGTGGCGAGCTACTTCTTCAGAAGGTGCGCTCCTCACTCGGCGTACGTTTAGTACGCCTCGTTCCGGTGCTCCTTCTTCATCGTATCTCATCCACGTAGTGGCTTGGTTCGTGAACGAAAATGGTAGGTCTTCCTTGCACGCATTCGCGTGCAAGTTTCCCCTTCCATTTTGTGCTACAGGCACAAAATGGTAGCCCGGACGCGAGTCGAACGCACAACCTTCTCCTTAGGACGGAGCTGCTCTATCCATTGAGCTACCGGGCCACTCTGTTTATTATAGCATATTGGAGGTTTTTAGAAAACCGCTCTTGCTTTTTTGAGAGAGACAGTGTATTATATAAGTAAATAGCTTAAGCTTACGTATGAAAGGAACATATGTCAGAACAGAATAAAAATTCTAAGCAAGGTTTCACCATCATTGAGGTGGTGTTGGTGCTTGCGATTGCTGGTCTTATTTTCTTGATGGTCTTCTTGGCCTTGCCGGCGCTCCAGAGGTCTCAGAGGGATACTACGAGGAGAAACGAGCTTGGTGAGTTCAGGACGCAAATTGTGCAATATCAGTCGAACAGTCGTGGTAGAGTTCCTGATTCGTTAGTAAAATGGCAAAGTATAGTAGATGACTATATGAATCTTAGCCGTACGGAAAACGGTGGGTTTACCATTAAAGAAGGTTGGACGAAGGATGATGTTCCGTTCCTTGATCCAGATGGTGAGCCGTACTATATAGCTTCTTATTGGGATTTGAGTGAGGAAGCTGCCGAGAACTTTAGCGATGAGGATGCGCCATCTCCATATACATTTAGGTTGAGTGATGATGAAGTTATTACTACTGGTCTGACTTGGGATGATAATAAGCATCAGATATATACATTTAAACATGCTCGTTGTGGTGAGGGTAGTGTAATTTACGAACCAAAGGATAGCGATCGTTTGGTGGCCTTTGTGACGAAGCTTGAGGGGGCGGGCATCTATTGCGGCGAGAATTAATTTAGCATAAAAGAGGTATATGATAGGTATGCCTCTTTTTGTTTGTGGAAAACTGGGCCAGCTTTTCCACCAAATCGCGCTTGACAAAACGCGCAGGG
>CAYRGP010000060.1:0-3583 GCA_964423995.1 uncultured Candidatus Saccharibacteria bacterium | reverse complement strand
CCTAGTTCTTCATCGGTTACAGATATCCCCGTCATCAAGCTCGACGATAAAGCCTTAAGCGATGTCTGGTCGGTGGAAAAACAGGGCGATAAATTCGTAGTCACCGGCGAAAAAATCGAGAGATTCGCTCGAAAGACCGACTTAGACAATTACGCTTCACTAAATCGTTTAAGAGACATCATGAAGAAGATGGGTATCCGCGCCGAGCTCACCAATCAGGGCGCCGTCCCGGATAGTATCATCTCCATCGCCGGAAAAGAGTTTACTTTAGTCGAAGATTATTAATCCTCTATTTTCTGATATAATATAGCTATGAATATGGAGGAAGATGTCGAGAGTCTGAAAGGCATCGGCGAAAAAACCGCCGAGACTTTAAGAAAAGGCGGTATCAAAACAGTGCGCGATCTTTTTTATTATCTTCCGCGGGCCTATGAAAATTTCCAGAATGTTACGAAAATTTCCGAGTTAAAACCCGGGAAAGTGGTTGTAAAGGGCCAGATTGATAATCTTAGCACTCATTATGGCCGCAACCGCCACCTCGCTATTACCGAGGGAATTATCAGAGACGGCAGTTCTTCAATCCGCACAGTTTGGTTTAACCAATCTTACCGCGCTAGACAATTCCAGAAGGGCAAAACCTATCTTTTCTCTGGCAATTTCGAGCTGAAATATGGCCGTTACCAGCTCACTTCCCCTAGCGCGACGCTTTACGAGGAGCAGGAAGATGGCCTAAAAAACGCTATCCGCCCAGAGAAAGATAGTGCGGGGTACCAGCCGATTTATCCGATGCATCTCGGTATTAAACCTGACCAATTCAAAAAGCTACTTTCCCACTCGAAGCCTCTATTTGCCAATATTCCAGATTTATTGCCAAATACGACATTAAAACCTAGCTTTGTCAAGGGAGGCGCTCGGAAAGAGGCGCTGTTTAGCGTTCATTTTCCAAAAGACGAAAAACAGGTAGAAAAAGGCCGCCGCTATCTCGCCTACGAGGAGCTATTCGAGCTTATCCTCGCCGCAAGATTGAATCGTCGCGAAAACCAGAAGCTAAAAAGCGCCTCGCTCCCCTTTAAAGCCGACAATACGAAGGCGCTAATTTCCAAATTACCTTTTACTCTTACCCCCGGCCAAAAACGCGCCGCCTGGGATATTCTCCAAGATTTAGAGAAAACTACCCCGATGAACCGCCTTTTACAGGGCGATGTCGGTTCTGGTAAAACCGTCGTATCGGCTATCGCCGCTTTTCAGGCTATCAAAGCCGGCGCCCAAGTCGCCTTGCTCGCCCCGACCTCTATTCTCGCCGCCCAACATGCCGAGACTCTCGATAACCTCTTAAGACCTCTCGGTGTCAATGTTGCGCTTCTCGTCGGCTCTACCAAGAACAAAGCTGAACTCAAAAAACACATCAAATCCGGCGAAGTTAATCTTGTCGTAGGTACGCATGCTATCATCACCGATGACACCGAGTTTTGTAACCTACAATTCTGTATTATCGACGAACAACACCGTTTCGGCGTGGCTCAGCGCCAAAGGTTGCTCCTAAAATCCCCAGACGGTCTCGCTCCGCACTTGCTCGCCATGACCGCCACCCCCATCCCGCGCTCCCTTCAGCTCACGATTTTCGGTGACCTCTCGGTCTCCGCCATCCCTGAACTTCCCAAAGGTCGCACTCCTATCACTACGAAAATCTTGCGTGAAATTGAGCAAAAAGACCTACTCTACCCCAAGGTAAAGGATGAAATCGCAAACGGCCGGCAAATCTACTGGATTTGCAAGTCTATCGACGACGACCCCAAAGAGGAAACTATTTCTGTCAAAAAGCAAGCTGAGCGGCTAAGAAAGATTTTCAAAGGAGCGAAAATCGAATTTCTCCATGGACGGATGAAACCGGCCGAAAAAGACGAAATTATGCAACGGTTCCAAGACCAGAAGATCGATATTTTAGTCTCCACTACGGTGGTTGAAGTCGGCGTGAACGTACCAAATGCTACGGTTATGGTCATTATGGATGCCGAAGGTTTTGGTCTTGCCCAGCTCCACCAGCTAAGAGGCCGGGTCGGGCGCGGGCAGTATCAGAGTTTTTGTTATCTTATCAAATCCGGCGAAGAGCCACCTTCGCGCCGCTTGAGAGAGCTCGAAAAATCCACCAACGGTTTTCATCTTGCCGAAATAGATTTAAAAATCCGGGGTCCCGGCGAGATTTACGGTTCTCTCCAGTCTGGCGCGCTCGACCTTAGAATTGCTTCACTCTCTGATACCGAGCTCATTTCGCTCGCGAGTAAACATGTACAGAGTTTTTTGGAAAGTGGCGACGACCAGCTTGCAAATTACCCCGAGCTTTCTCATTCTATTCGCCGCTATCAGCAGCTTACTACCTTAAACTAACGCTAGCTTTTTTCACGAAAATATGCTAAAATAAACAGGTTATGTATTCCACGGTTGGATTGCTTAAATACGCCAAAGGCTCTGGGGGTAAACTAGTTGGCACTCATCAGAAATTAGATAAGGCCGCCCGCCGCACGCTGGCTAATTTTTTGAAGCGCGGCGCGTTTTTCCCGAGCAGCAAAGAAATCTTACATTTCGAAGGTAGTCGTGGCCCAGATGGCTTAAAACGCAAATCTCCCGGGATGGACGAGCCGATGCATTTCATTTTACCAGACCACGACAACGGCGAGCTCTGGCGTCATATTGAGAATCACTCCGCGAATTTAAAAAAGGCCTTAAGGGCAATCGAGCGGGACCCGGCCAAAGCTTATGAGGAAGGCACCGATGTCCGCGCCGCTTTTGAGGCAGCCTGGATGGCTCATGCCATTACAGACGGTCTGACCCCGGCTCACCATTTCCCTTATGAACAGGCTGTTTCCGATCTGATGTCAGACAAAGATTATTTCCGGATTTTCGGCCAACCGATTAAGGGTATCATGCGTGGTGATAATCTCGCTCAGTCCGCGATGAAGAACTGGCGCTACTGGGGGCATAATGGCTATATGTCGAAACATATTGCTTTCGAATATGGCGTCGCGATGATCGTTACGGCCGAGGGTTGGGATGCCATCCAGCCCGAAATTTCCCCTGAAAATCTCATGGACATTGATTTTAAAACTGAATTTTATCGCTCGCTCCACAAAATCCATTCGCTAGATATGTACACGCGTTTCCGTCAAGATGGCTGGACCGCGACGCTCGGCAAAGAGAGTAAAAATATTCTCATCCCTGAAATCGTGCGGGCAATTACGCTCGGCTGGTATTCCTGTCTTCCCGAGAGTTCCAAGCGTGCAATTAAAAAGGTGAAATGATGAAGTCTTTCCCCGAACTCTCGATTCTCTCCGGTCAATATAAGGGCATTAAGCTCAAATCTCCAGGAGGCGCCACTCACCCGATGGGCTCGCGCGAGAAAAATGCTACTTTAAATATGTTAGCTCCGTATCTTGAGGGCGCTAGAGTCATAGATTACTTCGCCGGCTCTGGCGCGCTCGGGCTTGAGGCGCTTTCTCGCGGCGCCGCCTCGGTCACTTTCGTCGAAAATGACCCAAAGGCCATCAAGGTAATAGAGGAGAATATCGCAAGGTGCGAACGGGGGGCT
>CAYRGP010000059.1:0-3615 GCA_964423995.1 uncultured Candidatus Saccharibacteria bacterium | reverse complement strand
AATCTGCGCCGGCCAAGACGAGAAAGACATGACGACTTTGCCTGATTTTTATGGTAAGGAAAATACCACTTCTGAGAGTTCTATAGAGCAAGGGCCAGAGGTTTCCGTGGACAATAAAGAGATTTCTCCCCGAGAAACTACCACACTCGCGGACTCGAGTGCGCGAAAGTCCGCGTCGAGAGTCCGCCCGAGTGTGGTGGTTTCGAACGGGCGAGATAATCTCCCGTCCACGGAAACCTCTAGTCTTGCTCCGCGCAAGATCGGCATCATCAAAGGTTTCGATCAGGGCTTAAACCCCGACATCAAACAGGCCTACGAACAGGAAATCGAGGAGCTAAAGAGCGACGGTCATGAAATTATCGAGCTCGACATGCCGACCTTAAAATACGCTCTACCAGTCTACTACATCATCCAGCCCGCCGAAGTCGCCTCCAACCTCTCTCGCCACGACGGCATCCGCTATGGTTTCCGCGATGGTAGCGCTGAATCTCTGGAGGATATCTACGGCAAATCTCGCTCCGAGGGCTTTATGCCCGAGAATAAGCGCCGGATTATGATTGGCAATTTCGTGCTTTCTAGCGGTTTCTATGACGCTTATTACCTGAAGGCTCAACAGGCCCGCACCCTGATTATCAGAGATTATGATGCCGCTTTCGAAAAATGCGATTTTATTCTTACCCCTGTTTCCCCGAACCCCGCCTTCAAACTCGGCGAGAAAACGAACGATCCTCTCGCGATGTATATGGAGGACGTCCTATCTGTTCCCCTGAATCTTGCCGGCCTTCCGGGGCTGGCTATCCCAGTCGGGAAGACCGCCGAGGGTCTAGATCTCGGTCTCCAACTCGTCGGTCCGCGTCGTAGCGATAAATCTCTGTTGGAATTCGCGGCCACGCTGAAAGGAGGAAAATGAGCGGTTCTCTGATTGCACTAGCTATCGCCGCCATTGTGGTGGGTATCTTAATCTACGTAGCGATTACCTTGACCCAGAATCGCAAGCACGCTTTTAACCGCGAGGAATATCAGGCGGATTGGCTCGTTATTAATAACAGCTTGAAAAAGGAGTCTCCGGACTCGGCTAATATGGTAGTGGTAAAAGCAGATAAGCTCTTAGATAAGGCCTTAATCGAGACCGGCATTCCTGGGAAAACCATGGGCGACCGCCTGAAACGGCTCCACGGTCACCTCTCGGACGAGAACGGCATCTGGGCCGCTCACAAGATGCGAAACCGCATCGCCCACGAAACGAACTACAGCGCGACCTACGAAGACGCCCGCCGCGCCCTTTCCGCCTACAAAACAGCTTTAAAGGATTTAGGAGCAATTTAGATGAGTGTAAAAGAAGAAAGTAATTTTGACATGGGTGGTGCGAGTCAGGGGACCCCAGAGGAGCTCGCAGGGACGAAGTCCCGAGAGGATGCCTCTGGGGATGACTCGCGACAGGACCCGATGTCAAAATTACGTTATGCCATTACTATCGGTATTGAATGCCATGTACAGCTAAAGACAAAGACCAAGCTCTTTTCTGAGGTCGATAACGACGCTCGGGACAAGGAGCCGAACTCTTGCGTCTCGCCCGTCGACTATGCTCTCCCCGGCATGCTCCCTCGCCTCAACAAAGAGGCAGTCAATCTCGCCATTCGCGCCGGCTACGCCCTGAACGCCGAGATTAACCTCTATTCTCGCTTCGACCGCAAACATTATTATTACCCAGACTTACCGAAGGGTTATCAGATTTCCCAGTTCTATCATCCGATTATCGGCGCCGGTTTCATTGAACTTCCCAGTGGGACGAAAGTACGCATTGAGCATGCCCACATGGAGGAAGACGCCGGTAAACTCACCCATTTCAGTAACTATTCTCTAGTGGATTTGAACCGCGCCGGCACCCCGTTAATTGAGATTGTAAGTATGCCGGATATCCATTCAGCCGCCGATGCTCGCGATTATTGCAAGGAGCTTTGGCGCGCCATGACTTATGCTGGCGTGACTTACGGCGACCTTTATAACGGCAATATGCGTTTTGACGTCAATATTTCGCTCGCTCTCCCCGGCGAGCCGCTCGGCAAGCGCGCCGAGATTAAGAACCTGAACTCTTTCCGCTCGGTCGAGCGCGCCGTAGAATATGAATACGAGCGCCAAAGCAAGATTCTGGACGCGGGCGAAACCGTCAAACAGGAAACTCGTGGTTGGAACGACAATACCGGCAAGACGACCTCCCAGCGTTCGAAAGAGGAGGCCCAAGATTACCGTTATATGCCCGAGCCTGATATCCCGCCCATCCGCCTGACTGCAGAATATGTCGAAAAAGAGCAAGAGAATATCCCTCTCCTTCCCCGCGATTACCGCCAGATTTTCAAGGACGTTCTCCCAGACGACACGCTAGAAGTGTTGTTAGATTACCAGCCTTTGATGGAATGTCTATGTCAGTGCGTAGATAGCTCTTTCGAAGGGGGTACGGAGCGCGGCAGCGCGAGTAGTAGCGCGGCCCGCCCGTGGCGACCGCCCCTTGGGACACGGAAGGCCGAAGGCCTACGGGCCGGGCCGACGCGCCCCGAGAAAGAGCTATCTAGCACTGGTATAAAATGCGTCAAGCGTATTGCTAATCTCTTCGCTAGTGTCCTCCTCGCCGAGGAAAAATCTTATGAAATGTTGAACGATCTACCGAGCGCCAAACAGTTGAGCGATCTTTGCGAGATGGCCGACCAAAAGGAATTGTCTAGTACAGGAGTGAAAGAGGTCTTTATGAAATTCTTTGACCCCCAGATGAAGACCAAATCCGCGCGCGACATCGCCAAAGAATTGGACGTCATCCAAGAGAACGACGAAGGTGCGCTAGAACAGATAGTAGACCAGGTCTTAAAGGACCCAGCCTGCGAGAAGGCCATCAGCGACTACAAATCTGGCCAGGAAAAGGTTCTAGGTTTCCTCGTTGGTCAAGTTATGAAAGCCAGCAAGGGCAAGGCGAACCCCAGTGCTGCTGGACAGATCTTAAAAACCAAATTAAAATAACGGTTCTAAAAGTGAAAAGCCCAGGATTGTCATCCTGGGCTTTCGGAGAGAAAATATATAAAATGGGCTAGGGAAAAACTGTCATTTTGAATGGGACGCGCCTATATTTCAGGTAGATTTCACCTTCGATTTTTTTCGCCTCGAGGTCGTTAAAAGTGTATTCTTCCGGCTGGACATTATCAGAGACAATCTCTAGTTTATGTCCGCTATCGTCCCACAGCGTGTAAATATGTTCGCCAGATTTACCACTACCGGAGTACTTTGCTTTGGCGATGTGGCCACAGTACCGCCAATCTTCCTGTAAATCTGACTGTACGTCGCTATCCACTACGTAATATACCCCCTCTTTTGGCGGTTTTACCAACTTCCCATTGCGTCGGAATTCTGAAAACCGAAAAGGCTTAGGCGGAAATTCTAAGAGATGCCCGCTCGTGCCATAGACCCAAATACTTTCTCTCGTCAAGTTCCTAATGTACTCTGCTATCATTATTACCTCCGGTAAAACGAACTACAGTTACGAAATAATTGTAGCACTTTTGCTTAAAATTTCAAGGTACATTTCTCTCATCAAAAATCAAAAAAAGGCCCGGATAGAATCCAGACCCA
>CAYRGP010000058.1:0-3709 GCA_964423995.1 uncultured Candidatus Saccharibacteria bacterium | reverse complement strand
CCACGGGCGGGCGGCGCTACTACTCGCGCTGCCGCGCTCCGTACCCCCTTCAGAAGAACCGTCATCACGACTCTTCTCGACACCACCCATGTCAAAGTCACAGGTGAGGCCGACATTTTCCAAAGTCTTCACAATTAATTTCTCGTCGTAAGACGTGCCGAGGAGAGAGTTGATTTCGGAGACGGAGACCTCGATTGGCGGGGTCTTGGCTGGCTCGGGGTAGAAATCGACGATTTCCTCCGGCTCGACACCGAGAGAATCTAGGGCCGCGTCTAGCGCGAGCATGGTCTGACCGGCGGGCTGGCCCTTCGTGAAACGAGTAATCGCCTCGGAGAAAATACCGTGTTTCATCTGGGTTTTCCGGAGGTGATAAAGTGAGAAAGTAGCAGATTCAATAATAATACGGTCCGTATGCTCGTCGATGGCCGTATTCATCCCGCCCATGGCGCCAGCTAGCGCGACTGGCACATCGTTAGAAGTGATAAGAATGTCATTCTCGTCACACTCAATGGTTTTGCCGTCTAGGAGCTCTAGTTTCTCGCCCGGTCTCGCGGCGCGAACGATGATTTTCGGCTGGTCCGTTCCGCCGACTTTGACGAATTTGTCGTAGTCGAAAGCGTGGAGCGGCTGGCCGGTCTCGAGCATGATTTTGTTCGTCATGTCGACAATTGGAGAAATAGGGTGCATGCCGGATTTGGTCAAGAAAACGTCGTCTTTGGTGAAGTATTTGGAACTAGACTCGTTTGCGAAATCAACTATTGCGGCGGAATAGCGAGGGCAGAGGTCCGAATCTAATATTTCTACGGTCAAGGTTGAAGGGTTTTCCGAACGGGAGATTTGACCATCAAAATTGAGACGGGTAGTAGCAGCTTGCTCGTCGAATTTTATACCGAGGATGCCGGCGACCTCGCGGGCGAAGCCGATGTAGCCGAAACAATCGGGGCGGTGGGTAAGCGATTTGTTTTCAATGTCCAAAATCGAGTCCCAAAGATCGAAGACGTTAGCAAAGCTGTCGCCGGGGCGGACTTTACGAATCTCACCGCTTTCATCATCTTTGTAGTCCATTTCTGGGTCGATTTCGATGATGCCAGTATGGTCATCGCCGAGGCCGAGCTCATCGGCGGCGGCTAGCATACCGTTACTCTCGTAGCCGCGTAATTTTCGGGGCTGGATTTTAATGTGTTCTTTGCCAAAAGTACAAGGGATAATCGCGCCTGGCGCGAGCCAGACCGCGAGCATGCCGGCATGGACGTTCGGGGCCCCGCAAACAACCTGGACCGTGTTAGAATTACCTGTATTAATCTGGCACAGATGTAGGTGCGTGTCTGGGATTGGCTCGCAAGTCTCGACGCGGACGATTTTGATGTGACGGAATTTCTCGGTCCAATCATCTACCTCCTCGACCTCTACGAGGCGGGCGCCGATGAGGCGGACAAGTTCTTGATCGTCGATTCCCTCGGGGATTTTGACGAGTTTTTTGATTTCATTCAGACTAATTTTCATTTAAAACTCCTCCAAAAATGATAATTTTCCAGACTCAAAATAGCGAATATCCGTCAGACCGTATTTCAACATCACGAGGCGGTCAATCCCGCCACCCCAAGCGAAACCTTTGTACTGCTCTGGGTCGATGCCGGCGTTCTTTAGAACGTTCGGATGGATCATGCCGCAGCCGAGCATTTCTAGCCAGCCATCACCCTTGCCACCGAGAGATTTCGGCTTTTCAATCAGAAATTCTAGCGACGGCTCGGTGAACGGGAAGTAGCCCGGCTGGGTCTTCGTGTTTAATTTTTGGCCGTAATAGACCTCGAAAAGATTTTTTAGCACGCCAAGCATCTGGCCCATCGTGGCGTCCTTTGAGACGAAAACACCCTCGCACTGGTAGAAAGTGTGCTCGTGAGTAGCATCGGCGTCCTCATTTCTGAAGACCCGGCCCGGAATCACGACGGCGATATTCTCGCCTTTTTTTAACTTATCTTTATAGCGCCGGAGCGCGCGGTTCTGCATCGTGGAAGTGTGTGCGGGCGGAATAAAATTCTCAGAGGTGCGGAAGGTGTCATAGCCATCTCTAGCCGGATGGCCGGCCGGGAAGTTCAGCGTATCGAACATATTATATTCATTATCGAGCTGGCGAGCCTCCATAATATCAAAGCCCATGTGAGCGTAGATGGAGAGGACCTTATTTAGCTCCGTCATCAGAGGGTGTTTCGAGCCAAGACTAAAACGCGGGATTTCACAGTTCGGGGCGGAAGGGGCAGTCTCATCAATCGGCGCGACCTCAGCATCATCCTCGGCGCTGATGGCCTCTTCTAATTTCTGGTTTAGCTCGGCGCGTTTTTCGTTCATTTTGCGCCCAAAATCGGCCCGCTCCTCGGCTGGCAAATCTTTGATTTTGGCATATTCGGCATTTAAAGCCTTGATTTCTAATTTAATTTTTTCTACACTCTGCATACTATAATATATTATAGCATAAGTCGAGCTAAATGAAGATAATAATCAGAGAGATAATGGCAAGAATAATCAATACCGCCCAAACCCAAGCGAACCGTCCGGTTTTCTTCAGATTTTTGGCGTATTCGCTACCCTCGACATAATCCGGGTCCATCGAGCGAGAGGTACGCTCGGCGCGTTCCTTCAAATCAGCGTTAATCTGCTCATTCAATTTTGATTTATCTTCGTTCTTTTGAACTATAATTCCCATAAAATGTATTACCTTCCGTAAATTTCTACTTACAATTATATCACATGTGTGCTATAATTCTATTAGATTATCAATTTAAGGAGGTTTATGGCTAAAGCAAAGTCCAAAAAAACCACTACCAGCAAGTCTAAGACTGAAAAGGTAGTTTCCGCCAAGACTGAAAAAGTTGAGGCCAAGACTGAAACTCCTGGGGGCGAGGAAAAAGTCTGCAACACGGAAAAGGCCACGTTCAAAGGCCTAATGAAGGGTTTCTTCTCCAAGAAGTATGACCCATCAGAGACAATCTTAACGATTTTCACCCGTCCGCAAATCTACGGCGCGATTTTAGGTGAGATTATCGGTACTATGTTGCTGATGATGACGGTCATCTGCCTTGGGATGACGAATCCTTTGTACATTTGGTTTGCGATGACTGCGATTACCGTCGCTGTCTTCGGTCTATCCGGCGCAAATCTTAACCCATTAATTACCGTAGGTATGATGGCTACTCGCCGGATGTCTGCGATTCGCGGGGTGCTTTACATCCTTGCTCAGATCGTCGGTGCTTGGCTCGGTATGTTCATCACTACTGGGTTTAAGAACTGGAGCGAAAGCGCAGCTGAGATGCCAACGATGGCAGAAGTCGCTGATGGTAACTTCTGGAAAGTGGCAATCATCGAGCTCGTTGGTGCGATTATTCTCGCCTTCTTCTTCGCTCGTGCGTGGAAATATCGCAAGAGTCCTTTGACTTTCGGTATCGTCGTCGGTACTGGTCTTGCGGTGACTATTATCTATGTTTACATCGTTTCCCAGAGCTACTTCGGGCTCTCTAACAACTTCATGATGAACCCAGCGATGGCTTTGATGTATCAGATTCTCCCGTCTGCCGGTGATAATTTCGGCGAGATTATGGGCGGAATCTTCCAGGCGCTCGCGATTTATGCGGTCTTCCCGATGGTTGGCGGCGTAATCGGTTTCTATATTGCAGACTTCACCAGCCGGCTTTCCGGCGAAAAGCAGTGTTGCTGC
>CAYRGP010000057.1:0-3812 GCA_964423995.1 uncultured Candidatus Saccharibacteria bacterium | reverse complement strand
TTTGGTGGTTCCGACTGGACTCGAACCAGTGACACGCGGCTCTTCAGGCCGCTGCTCTACCAACTGAGCTACAGAACCAACACTGTTATTATATCACGAGATGTGCTAAAATAAAAGTATGAAAAAGATGAATACTACCCCTATTTCTGGCATGATGGAGCTTTTGCCATCAGAGCAGGCTATTTTCAATGAGATTAAATCTAGAATTGAAAGGGAGTATCGTCTGCATGGCTTTTTTGCGATTGAGCCCCCGACGATAGACCGGAACGAGATTTTGTTCGCCAAAGCGGGCGGCGATACCGAAAAGCAAATCTATCGCGTCATTAAAACCGATGAATCGGCTGAAGATTCGGACCAGAGTCTGAGATTTGATCATACTGTACCGCTAGCGCGCTACATAGTCGAGCATGAGTCGAGTCTCTCCTTTCCTTTCCGCGTTACCCAAATCGGCAAAAACTTCCGCGGCGAGCGTGCTCAGAAGGGAAGATTTCGTGAATTTTACCAGTGCGATGTGGACGTAATCGGGCGGAATGAGCTACCCATCGCCTATGATGCCGAGGTCATTGCGGCGCTATATGCCGCTCTCAGTAGTTTTCTAAAACCTCGGATGTTAATTCGCCTCTCGAACCGCAAAATTCTCTCCGGCCTCATCCGGATGCTAGATTTAGAAGGGAAATCTGCTACGATTTATAGTATTATTGACCATGCCGAGAAAGTCCCGCCCGTCAAAACTCAACAGTTCCTAATGGAAGAAATCGGCGATGATGACGAGGCGAATTTCTTTGTAGAATTCATCAGTGCTTGTGGAAAACTCGGCGAAATCAGAGCGGTTTTAGAGGCAATTTTACATGAGGTAAAATCTTATGTACCATCCGAGATCCAGAACAGCGAGAGGTTCCAGTCTGGCGAGCAGATGTTTATGTCTGGGCTATCCGAGCTGGAGTGTGTGATGACCCTTCTCGAGAGACGGGGCTTAGGCGAGCATATCGTCGCAGATATGTTAATTGTCCGAGGTCTGGACTATTATACCGGTACGGTTTTCGAGACAATTCTACCAGATTTCAGAGAAGTGGGCTCGGTCTGCTCCGGCGGGCGATACGAGAATTTAGCCGAATTTTATTCCGACCAGAAGTTCCCCGGTGTTGGTGGCTCCATTGGTCTTAGCCGCCTCTTCTACGTCCTGAAAGAAAACGGCCTTTTGCCGGAGTTTTCGGATTTACTAGATTATGCCGTTGTTCCTATGTCTGAGAACGAGTATGCTACCGCCTCTCGGCTCGCCGAGGAGCTAATCTCTAGTGGCCATTCGGCAGATATCATCTTAACCGACAAAAAATTAGGCGACAAATTATCTCATGCTGCCAAAATCGCCGCATCTGGTGTCGTCATCGGCGAGCGAGAAGTCGCAGAACAGAAAGCTAAGTGCAAAAATTTCGCCACTCATACTGAAACCGAAATCGCTCTCCCCTTAAACTAGGATTTTCTTCGCCTCGAAAAGGACCGTAGGCACCGCCGGTGGTGGCGTGAAATTAAATGATTTTAAGGGATAGCGAATTTTAGTTTGGTATTTAGCCGTTAGCGCATACCCTAGCTGTGAGGTATAATGGCGCTCCGTATTTAAAAGTTTCAGGGCGAGCTGCTTTTGTAAAATCAAATATATCGCATCAGGTGGGTTTTTATCCTCTAACAGTTTGCGCAAAATAGCAGACGACAGATGGAATGGCGGATTAGCAAAAATTTTATAGGGCTCTTTGGGTAGCTCCATCTCTAGGAAATCTTGCGGCACAATCTCGACATTGTCTAACTTTTTGGTGTTCTCTCGTAATTTCGAAAGAGCAGTAGCGTCCGGTTCCACCGCGAGAACTTTCTGACAGCGCTTAGAAAGCGCAGAGGTAATCACCCCACTTCCCGCGCCGATATCTATCACCAAATCTCGTTTTTTAATATTGGAATGGCCGATCAGCATCAGCGCTACCTTAGGCGAGCGTAAGAAGTGTTGAGATAGCTGGTGATTGCGTGAATTTGACATATTACATACATTGTATCATAATATCTACCTAATATCAAAAATAGCTTGAAAAAACTCTTGCATTTTAATAAAACTTATGCTAATATAAGAGCATATAAGGTCATATTATTAAAAACAAAAAGGTCAAAAATGAAGATTAAAAGAGATTATCATCTCTGGACGCTAACACTTGCCGCGATAGGCTTATTCGGCGCCTTCGTGGGGCAGTCTATTTTGACTCCCGCCCAGAGTACTAACGCCACCGGGGATTCTGCCAACCTAGAGGTGGCTGCCACTATCAAATCAACCATCGCCATCACCACTGAGGGTGCGGATGAATTTGGCAATTTGGAAATTGAGCCAGATGCCTCTGCTGATAATATGGGGACCGGCACCATCACTGTCAAAGTCAGCACGAATGATCCAACGGGCTATTCTCTCTACATTACCACCGATACTGCCGACAACACTTTATCTCAGGACGGCATCACCGAGCGTGTCAGGGCTCTCACCGGCGAAACTGCTGTGGCTGACTTCCCTGAGAACTATTGGGGATATTCCATCGATGGTGGTGACACTTATTACCCGGTCCAGCCGAATACCGAAAACCCAGCTGTCTACCCCGACAAGCTCCCCACCGCCCAGAGCGCTATGACCTATGATAGCACCGCCAACAATCACGAAACCGAAGTTACAATTGGCGCCAGAATCTCTGCCTCACTTCCTTCCGGCACCTATGGCAATGCGGTCGTATTCACCGCCATCACCAATGCCTCCATCTCTGGCAACTAATCCTTAAAAATCTTCTCTTTCTTAATCTCGTCGGGGAGGTAGGATTCATCAAGGTGAAATCCTGCCTCCCATTTTTGGCCCTTGCCAAAGCCCAAATCTTTCATCAATTTAGTGGGTGCATTCCTAAGGTGAATTGGCACGGGCAACCCCATCGAATTATGCGCTAGCTCCTTGGCTTTATACCAAGCATCCGTCGTGGCACGAGATTTTTTGGACTTCGAGAGTGCCACTGCGGTGTGCGCCAGAATCAGTCCCGACTCCGGCATCCCGATTCTCTCCACCGCTTGAAAACAAGCTACCGCCATATTTAGCCCGCCGTTCGCCGCCAACCCAATATCCTCAGAGGCAAAAATTGTCATTCGCCGCGCGATGAATTTTGGGTCCTCGCCCGCCTCCACCATTCTCGCCAGATAATAGAGCGTCGCATCCACATCCCCTCCACGCATCGATTTAATAAAGGCCGAAATATTGTCATAGTGGCCGTCGCCCGCTTTGTCATATCCCGGGACTTTCCGTCCCGCCGCCTCTTTTACAATATCTACGGTAATTTTGCCAGCGCCCGCTAGCGACAAAGATAACTCCAAATCGCCTAGCGCGCTCCGTGCATCACCGCCAGAAAGCTCGGCTAGATAATCTTTCGCCTTCTTATCAATCCGCTTGGTGGCTTTCTCCGCCTTCAACGCCCGGTCTAAAACTTTTAGAATATCATCTTTCGATAAATGTTTTACAACCACCACTCTAGAGCGCGACAAAAGCGGCGAAATAACCTCAAAGCTGGGGTTCTCCGTCGTTGCACCGATTAAAATAATCAGCCCAGATTCTACGTGTGGCAAAAATGCATCCTGTTGCGCCTTATTAAACCGATGAATCTCATCCACGAATAGTACCGTCCGAATCTGCAAATTCCAATTCTGTCTCGCTCGTTCTACTACCACCTCAATATCTTTTTTCCCGGAAGTTACCGCCGAAATCTCGATAAAATCTGCCTGATATTCTTTCGCGAGAATTCTCGCCA
>CAYRGP010000056.1:0-4050 GCA_964423995.1 uncultured Candidatus Saccharibacteria bacterium | reverse complement strand
CTCTAATAAGGTCCGGTTCCTCGCAGTTTCCGGACCTTTTTCTTTGTCTTTACACTCCTATTTCGCGAATAAAAGCCGGTAGATTGGCCTTTTCTTCGTGCGTAGTTGTCTATTTGCTAGGAAAGATCGCCTAGATTGGTGGTTTCTCTGTTTGAAGCGCATCTTATTGGATGAGCGAAAACAGAAAACCGCCAAGATAGGCGATTTTAACAGCAAATAGACTGGTGGAGCTGGGGGATACTGCCTCCCCGTCCGGAGAATTAGAGAAGATACCATTCTACACGCATAGTCTGTTTGATTTATTCTTGACTAAAGATCTATAGAGAAATAGACAAATACTATTAGACCTGTCATGACTGATTTAGGACCTCTATTCGTCACGTAGCGGCCCGATTCCCATAATTCTGATAACCTTAGTGCTATGAGAACTCACACCTCGGCCAGCCTAATGAAATAGTCTAGGCATAAGCAGGTAGATAAGCTACATGCTTGGAAGTTTTTTCTTCACTTTTTCAGTACTTACGGTACAAATCGTCGTGCTTGGTATCTGTTAATAATCCGTCTAAGCTTTGTCAGCCCCAAACCTACCCTTATTATATCACATCCCCCTTTTAAAGTCTATCCTCTTAACCATATCCGTTTTGAGCTAGTAATATTTACATTCCAACTCGAAAAAATCCTCCCTGTACTTACCAGTATACTTAATATTTACAACGCGCAAAAACATCATGGTTATGCTTGTAAGTTTTTTCAAAATCATATTACGATGGAATTATGATTGCAAAAATATATTCTATCGCACCAAGCGGATTTTCCGGCGCCCTCGTCGAAGTCGAGGGTGATAAAAACCATGGCCTACCCGGGTTCAATATTGTCGGTATGGCTAATAAAACTGTTATTGAATCTAGGGAGCGTATCAGGAGTGCTCTTACGAATTCCGATTTCTCTTTTCCTACTGAGAAAATCACCATCAATTTAGCTCCCGCCGACCTCCAGAAAGACGGCACCTACCTCGATTTACCTATTGCCCTTTCTGTTCTACTCCTATCAAACCAACTTTCTAAAAATGACGTTAAAAATCGTATCTTCGTCGGCGAGCTATCTTTAGAGGGTTCTATTCGCCCCGTCCATGGCATTATCAATATCGTAGAGACCGCCAAAACTCTCGGATTTCAAGAGGTTATTTTGCCCAAACAAAACCTTCCTCAAGCCTCCCTTGTCCCCGGCATCCAGCTCGTTGGGGTGGATAGCCTCAGAGAGTTATTCCTGTTCTTGAAGGGCCAAGTCCCACCTTCTCCGCCTCAATCTACCATTGTGAAAAATACTAAAACACCTGACGACCTCAATGTGCTCGATAATATTCATGGCCAAGAAATTGCCAAACGTGCCCTCAGTATCGCCGTAGCCGGACATCATAATATCTTAATTTCTGGCCCTCCTGGTTCTGGTAAAACCGCTCTAGCTCACACCGCTGCTAATCTCCTCCCCGATTTGTCCTCCGCCGAACAAATTTCCCTCACTAAGCTCTATTCTCTCAATCTATCCAATTCTGATATTGTCTCCGCCCGCCCATTCCGCTCCCCGCATCACTCCGCCTCCTATGCCTCTATGCTCGGCGGCAGCTCTCCTATCGCACCCGGAGAAATTTCTCTCGCCCATCTCGGTGTACTTTTCCTCGACGAGCTCCCCGAATATCCCCGTGCTATTCTGGAGGCCCTGCGCCAACCTCTTGAAGACCATCAAATCACCATCACTCGCGCCAATAGTCGCGTGACCTTCCCTGCCGATTTCATGCTTATTGCCACTATGAACCCTTGCCCTTGCGGATACTATGGCGACCCTAACCATCATTGTTCCTGTACCGCCGGGCAAATTTTGGCCTATGAAAAGCGTCTTTCGGGACCCCTCCTAGACCGCGTAGACATCCGTATAAACGTCCAGAAGGTGCCAATCGAATCTCTAACCATTTCGAGCCCTAAAACCACTAAGAGCGCTCTTTCTGCGCCAAATACGGCCAAAAAATCCGCAAGCTCCACCATAGATTCTAAAATTTCCGAGCACGACCTTGTAAAAACCAAAATTTCTGAGGCACTCCAGCGCCAAAAAGCCCGCTATAAGGACGCTTACTTCTTCAATAGCTCCTTACCCTCTGCTAAAATTGCCTCTCTTCTAGATATCGACCCCGCCGCCGAACGACTCCTACGCTCCGCCGCCGAAGGATTAAACCTATCCGCCCGTAGTTTCTATAAGACCGTCAAAGTCGCCCAGACCATCGCCGATTTCGAGGGTTCAGACATCATCCTTCCCGAACATATAACCGAGGCCCTATCTTACCGTACCGACCAACCACCACCCATCATTTAGCTCTTGCTATCCCCCCTCAAATTTGATATAATAAACAAGATATTTAAATCAAGGAGATTATTACCATTAGTAAACATAGCCATACTCGCATTAACAGCGAGATTCGCCACCCTGAAGTTAGAGTAATCGGAGGGAGCGGCGAGCAGCTCGGCATCATGAGCAGCAAACAAGCTTTAAAACTTGCCGAGGAACGTGGCGTAGATCTCGTCGAGATTGCAGCTAATGCCAATCCTCCTGTAGTCAAAATCATCGACTGGGGTAAATTTCAGTACCAACAGGCGAAGGAAGAGGCTAGAAATCGCAAAAAGGCTCGCGAGAAACAATCCGAGCTTAAAACCATGAAAATTGGTCTCAAAATTAGCGACAACGATCTAAATATCAAAGTCCGCAAAATGCGGGGATTCCTCGAAGATGGCGACCGCGTTAAAATCATCATTATGTTCCGCGGCCGAGAAATGGCTCACAAGGAAATCGGGAATGAGCTCTTAGATAAAGTGATTTCCCTCCTCGGTGAGGATGCCGTTCTAGAAGGCAAACCCAATTTCGCCGGGCGTAATCTATCAGTCGGGGTTCGGAAGAAGTAATCTTTGTACTTCCACGGCCCTCTGTTTGCACCTTCCTATAATATTAATTAAACAAGGAGAAATTTATGCCAAAGTTAAAGACGCATAAAGGTACCGCCAAGCGTATCAAAATCACTGGTTCTGGCAAACTTATTCGTGAGCGCGCCTATAAAAACCATATTCTCGCTAAGAAGTCGAAGGCGAGAAAGCGCAATATGAAAACTGCCGCTACTATTAACGGTAAAATCGGTAAAAACATTAAGACTGCACTAGGAGTTTAAGATGAGAGTTAAAAGAGGCGTACCTGCAAGAAATAAGCACAAGAAGATTCTAAAAGCCGCGAAAGGCATGCAGCATTATCGCACCCGCAGTTTCCGCTTAGCGAAACAGGGTGTCATCAAATCCTTAAGATACAGCTACCGCGATCGCCGCAACAAAAAGCGCGACCTCCGCTCTATCTGGATTACTCGTATTAACAACGCTGCCAGAGAGAATGGTGCTTCCTACTCTCAACTTATCAACGGTTTGAAGAAACACAATGTTAAGATTGATCGTAAAATCCTCGCTGAGCTAGCCGTTAGCCAGCCAGAGGCTTTCAAAGCTATCGTAGCTACTGTAAAGGAGGGTAAGTAAATGGCAATTTGTGAAATTACTGGCAAAGGCAAAATGTATGGCCACAACGTATCTTTCTCTCAGAGAAAGACCCGCAAGGTTTTTAAGCCTAATATCCAGAAAAAGACCATCAAGCTAGAAAGCGGTCAGAAACTCAAAGTTAATGTTTCTACCTCCGCTCTTCGCACGCTTAAGAAAAAAGGTATTATCAAATAGATAATCGCCTAGCTAAAGAACCAAAAATATGAGGCCAAAGCCTCATATTTTTGTCGCACCTATACTGTTAGTTCGCGATACATCTCACCGGCATACCGTAGCTCTTTAGCGAATGGTTATTCGATGTTGTGACCTGTCCATCCGCCATAATCAGTGCCTTAAATGCATACGTGCTGCTCGCTGCCGGGTCTGGCGATGAGGACCAGAACCGCCCACCATCTAGCCCCACCAGTGTCGATTGCTCGTAAATCCCTGGGTCGTTAAAGTTCCCTTCCGTCCGAATTCTATTCCATAC
>CAYRGP010000055.1:0-4102 GCA_964423995.1 uncultured Candidatus Saccharibacteria bacterium | reverse complement strand
AGGGGATACGGAGTTACGACGAGTAGTAGCGCCGCGCCCCCGCGACGGCGGGCGGTGCGGACGCGCCTCGAGAAGAGAGAGCTAGGTACTTAGCTACCTAAGAGAGCTTAAATGCTTAGCTTCTCCTTAAGTGCTTCTTGTATTTCTTCAATGGTACCTGAAGCGTCAAGCGTCGGGATGTTAAAATCTTTGGCGACCTGCTGGTAGCCCGCATTGACTTTCTTCTGAAACTCTCCACCCTTCGACTTCCAAAACTCCGCCGCCCTTTCTTGCGTCCCTAGTCGTTTCACCTGTTCTTCTGGTGATATTGTGAAGATTACAATTTTATCCGGGCGAAAATACGGCTCCGGCATGACTTCCTTATGTAATTTCGTAATTAAGCTCCGCGAGACCCCCGAGGCGTAGCCGATATAAATTAGAGTCGAGAACCAGTTACGTGTCACGATTACAGTCTCCCCGCGCTTTAGCGCCGGCTCGGCAATTTTTCGCCACTGCTCATAGCGATTGATGAGATATAAAAGAGCGTGCGTACGTGGCTCGATGTCTTGGTCGGTGCCATAGTTTAGCTTCGCGATAGTTTTAATGAATTCGTTATCGCTCCCGGTCCCACTCTCGGAGTAGGTTACGACTTTCTCGCCCTTCGCTCGTAGATATTCCGCCAGTAGTTTTGCCTGAGTATCTTTGCCGGTGGCGTCCTGCCCCTCAATTACAATATATTTTCCTACCATATAATCTCCTTTTTACCGTGCTCTTTTAGGTAAGCGTTGGTTTTCGAAAACGGTTTTGAACCGAAAAAGCCCGCGCTCGCCGAGAGTGGGGAAGGATGCGCCGACTCTAAAATCAGATGGCGCGAACTGTCAATCAACGTCTTTTTCGCCCGGGCGTCCCGCCCCCAGAGGATAAACACCAGGTTTTCGCGTGTATCGCTCAAATATCTAATCACCGCCTCGGTGAAAATTTCCCAACCCTTCCCACGGTGCGAACCAGGCCGGTGTGCCTCCACAGTTAGAACATTATTTAAAAGCAATACCCCCTGCTCCTGCCAGTTCTTCAACGAGCCAGATTGGTTCATATGTTGGCCGATGTCGCTGTCGATTTCTTTGTAGATATTCTTAAGGCTCGGCGGGATTTTCTCCGTGCTCGGCACCGAGAAAGCTAGACCATGCGCCGCGCCCGGCGTATGATAAGGATCTTGCCCTAAAATCACCACTTTTACGTCCTCAAGATTCGTCGTGAAAGCCCGAAACACTAGCTGCTTTGGCGGGAAAATCGTTTTCTTTTCGTATTCGTTGTGCAGAAACTCGGAGAGTTCTGCGAAGTATGGTTTCTTAAATTCGGATTCTAAAAACGGTTTCCAACTATCGTGCATGAGGGCCTTCTCCCTGCCCACGATGATGAACTTCTGCTGCACTTTTTGCCTTGGTGGTTTTGTCTGTTAGGGGTACCTCTATGTCGGAGGAGCCGTCTTTGCCAGTATCTTTCTTGCTCGAGCGGGCCGAGCGCGCGATGAGAATCCCGCCGACGACGAGGACCAAGAAACTCCCCGCGCTCGCCAAGATGAATCCTAGCGTGCTATAGTCGTCCACCGTCTCGGTTTCTTGCTGGACTTCTGCTTGCCCGGTCTCGGCCTCGGAGAGCTTGGTTGGGTTCTTGCGCCCCGTTGGCGGCGTGGCGGTATTAGTCTGGACTTCTACACCGTTTACGTAGAGCTTGTACCCGTTCCCATAGATATTTTTATTGTCGGCGTCGGCGTTCACCAGTGTCGTGATATAACTATCTTTCGTCAATACAATCACCGAATCCGCCGAGAGCTCAACGTTCACCGCCTTCGCGGTATTATCGGCATTAATCGCAGCTTTTAAGAAACTGTCATTTTCTAGCTTAAAGTCCAAAGAGGAAATATTATCTACTACGATGTCGCCAACTATCTCTTGTGCGCTCGCCGACAAAGTCACAACCCCGCCGTTCGCGCCGCTATTGCCCCATTTCACGGCTTGTATCCGGAGAAAATCGCCCGATTCGTTGGTGAAAATGTTATTCTCTAATTTAATCTCAGCCGTGGTGTTCGTGACGAAGAAGGTGTCGCCGTTTTTCGTGGTGATCTTAGAATTTTTTGCGGTGAAACTCCCGACTCCCTCGTCTGCATCGCCGGACATCGACTGATAGATGAAGATAGTTTTATAAGTCTCGCTCTGTCCGTTCAGCTTATTATTATCAGCGGTGAGTTCCACATTGTCTAGTGTCACCGAATTTTTCCCCTCAATCACCACGCCCTCGGAGGCGGTAGAGGTCAATTTGGTATTTTTCGCGGTGATGTCAGCCGTGGAGTAAATCACCGGCGAGCCGGTGCCATTAGAAGTATAGGAGCCGCCGTCGATCACCATCGTCCCGCCCCCACGGTCGCTCCGAATCGGCGCCGAAGAATTGCCATCGGTCGTCGCTGTGACATAAGTAGCATTCAATTTCCCGCCGCCGGTCACCATCAGCGCGCCGGAATTATTGTTAGTGGTTTTAATATTAGTGTTGGAAATGTTAATCAGGCCGTCACCGTAAGCGAAAATCGCATTCGCATGGGCACCATCCGTCGTCACGGTCCCGCCGGTAATATTCAGCGTCCCGCCCGAGACGAAAACCGCCGCGTTCGTCCCATAAAAATCGGCATTATCACCGTCCGCCGCACCGGTCTTTTTAATGGCCGGATTCGTCAGCGTCACCGTCCCGGCGGTCATCAAAATCGCGTTCTCCGTGTCGTTCACACTCTCGTAGGTCTGCCCATCTGTCGCTAAATCGCTCTCAATCGTCATCACACCAGAGTGCGCCACCGTCGTGTTCATAGAATTGCCGTTCATCGAGCCCACTGGGTCTCCAGGCGTGGTATTCTGGGCCGATGGGGCCTCCGGGCGCTCGCCCTGGCCAGATACTCCCGCCGGCGGCTCCGCATAAACGCTCGGCACGAGCGCAGCCGTAGTCAGCGCCGCCACAAGCGATACCCCCAAAACAGTTGTCTTTTTCACCATAATATTAACTCCACTTAGTTATTTCTAGTATAACCGTTTTCAGGTTTTTTAGCAAGTCTAGCGAGGGGGCGAAAAATGTTGTATAATATAACAAATGGAAATCAGATTAAACAAGTTCTTGGCTGAGCGTATCGGACTCTCTCGTCGCGAGGCGGACGATGCCATCGCCGCCGGCGAAGTTTTGTTAGATGGCCAGGTCGCTGTGCTCGGTGCGCGCGTTTCGGAACAAAACAAAGTTTTTTACCGCGGCCAGCCGGTGGAATTTGCGAAGATCTATACGTATCTGAAGTTTAATAAACCTACGGGTTATGTTTGCTCGCGCAAAAAGCAAGGCGATGCCGATACGATTTATAGTTTATTGCCAGAAAAGTTCCAGAGCCTGAAGACGGTCGGGCGGCTAGACAAAGATTCTTGCGGCCTTATTCTTCTCACTGATGATGGCGACATGGCCTTTCGGCTGACCCACCCGAAATTCATGAAGTACAAAGTTTATATTGTCACTCTTGACCGTCCGCTCGAGCCTCTACACCAACAGATGATTGCGGATTTCGGTGTCGACCTCCCGGATGGGAGCAGTCGGCTTGATTTGACCTGTATAGATAGCTTGACCCACCCAGACTCCGAAACTGAATCCGAAAGCTATAGAGAGGCCGTCTTTCCTCATTCCAAAGGCCGTAAAGTCTGGCAGGTCGGCATGAGCGAAGGCAGAAATCGCCAGATTCGCCGCACCTTCGCCGCTCTCGGCTACCGGGTGGTATTTCTGAAACGCATCCAGTTCGGCAATATTTCGCTCGGCGATTTAGAGGAAGGGAACTATGCGGAGATTCCCGCGACAGAGCTAGCGTAGTAGACTATCCAAGGAATTTATAGCCCTTTCATTAACAATGTAAAATATACAATTAGTATTGCATTTCATTTCCGCCTGCCGTATAATCATAAGTAATATGAGTTTTACGAGAGAGAATCATAAGAAGAATAACAATATCTTTTCCACCTCCCTATCCCAACGGGGGGGGGGTACATTATCAGAAAATTAGGAACCCCGCTTCTGGAAAGAGCCGTAGCGGCCTATTCTCTAAGTCTCA
>CAYRGP010000054.1:3003-4397 GCA_964423995.1 uncultured Candidatus Saccharibacteria bacterium | reverse complement strand
TTCGCGCGGACGGCGGAATACTGGAGGTAGGGGCCGGAGTTGCCGGTCATGTTGACGGATTCTTTGATGTCGAGCTCGATGTCGCCGCCGAGTTTAGACTTTAAAAAGGCGTACTTAATCGCGCCGAGGGCGATTTTTTCGTCGTCGGAATGGTAGTCTTCCTTTAAAGTGGTTTTGATAAGGTCGATGACATCAATGGCGCGGATGAAATTGCCCTTTCTAGAACTCATTTTGACGGCGCCGGGGAGTTTGACCATGCCGTGGGTCAGATGAGTGGATTTTTCAATTAGCTCGGGTGCGTATTGCTCGACACTTTTCATGACAACGCGCATGTATTCTCTTTGTTCATCGCCAGTGATAACGATGGATTTGTCGAAATGATAGGTGTTTTCCTTTTTGAAGATAAGGCCGACGTCTTTGGCCTCGTAAGTCGGGATACCCTCTTTGTTGATGAAGACGCGAGTATGGAGACCGTAATCTTCGCCTTTGAAAATAATCGCGCCGTCTGATTCTTGGTAAGTCTCGGGGGTGTGCTTTAAGACGATTTCCTTGCCGAGACCGGCGACGGAAGATTCGGGAATGAACTCGTCGAATTGCAGACCAATCATCTGGTAGAATTCGGCAAAATAGGCATAACTCGCCTCGCGGCCGGCCCAGTAAAGTTTGGCGACTCTGGCGATGTAAGGGTCGTCGTAAGACTTTTCGGGGCCGGAGGCACAGATTTCATAAATGAGTTTGTTCAAATCAGTGATTTTCTGATGGGCGATTTCGTCGTCTTCATAAGCGCGGGTGCCCTCGACGTAGCAAGCTCCGAGAATTTCGGCTTGGCGGGCTTTACTGGCGGTTTTTAGTTCTTCGATGGCCTTGTCGTTTTGGCTCAAAATATAGAGATTTTTGGCGACGTGGAGGCCGACGTCTCCGCCGAAATTTAGGCGTTTAACATCTCCGCCAGAATTCTCGAAGAGGCGCGAAATGGCATCGCCGACAATGCTGGTATAGAGATGGCCGACGTGGAGAACTTTGAAAGGATTAGGGTCGGAAAATTCGGTAAGGATGACCTGATTTTGATGGGTGTCGTTTTGGAAAGATTTTTGAGCGAGGAAGTCTAGAGCATTTTGCCAGTAGGTCTCGTTTAAGGTGAAGTTTAGAAAGCCGGGGGTGGCAATTTCGATGGCGTAAGCGGGAGAATCTAGAGCGGATTTAATATCGGCGGCAATCTCCATGGGGGGTCGGTGGAGGCGTCCAGCGAGCTTCATGGCGAGATTGGTCGAAAAATCAGCGCCGGTGTTTTCGGGGGCGACAGTTAGTTCAGGCTCGACATCGGTAATGTCTTGGGAATTTAGGTAGTTTTTTAACTCTGATTTGATATTTTCCATTGGGATAATTATACCATA
>CAYRGP010000054.1:0-2903 GCA_964423995.1 uncultured Candidatus Saccharibacteria bacterium | reverse complement strand
GGGAGCTTCTTTTTCAGGGACGTCTACGATGAGAGCGCCCATGGTGATAGCGGTGGCCGCGATGCTGATGGCGTTCTGGACGGCTTCTCTGGTAACGCGGGCAGGATCAATGACGCCGGCTTTCTTGAGGTCAATAATACCTTTTTCGGGCGACATGACGTTGATGCCAAAGCCGTCGCTAGCCTTTTCCACTTCGGCGAGAAGGGCTTGGGAATTAAGACCGGCATTCTCAGTAATCGTGAGGAAAGGAGCTTGCATGGCATTTTTAACAATGCGCATGCCGGGGTCGTCCGCTTTGATATTTTTGCTGAGATTGAGCAGAGTGACACCACCGCCGGCGACGATACCCTCGGAGAGGGCGGCCTTCGTGGCGGCGACAGCGTCGTCAACGCGGAATTTTTTCTCATCGATTTCGGTCTCGGTGGCACCGCCGACTTTGATGACGGCGACTTTACCCTCGAGCGCAGCAGCGCGTTTTTCGAGCTCGCCTTTTTCATAGTCAGAGGTGGAATTTTCGGCTTGTGAACGGATGAGTTTAATGCGCGCTTCGATGTCGGATTTATTACCAGAACCCTTGATGATAGTGGTTTCATCTTTAGTGGCGATGATTTTGTTGGCAGAGCCTAAGACTTCTAGGCCGGCATCTTCGAGCTTGATGCCCTGTTCCTCAGAGACGAAAGTCGCGTCGGTGAGGATGGCGATGTCTTGCATGATGGCTTTGCGGCGATCGCCAAAAGCCGGAGCCTTTAGAACAAGGGTGTTGAAGACACCTTTTAGTTTGTTCAGAACGAGTACAGAGAGTGCCTCTCCCTCGACTTCCTCGGCGATGATGACGAGTTCCTTTTTGCCAGAGCTGGCGCATTTTTCAAGGAGAGGTAGAATCTCATTGGCAGCAGAAATTTTTTTGTCGGTAACAAGAATGAGGGGCTTTTCGAAGACGGCTTCTTGGCGATTTACATCGGTGACGAAAAATGGAGAAGAGTAGCCTTTGTCATAGCTGAAGCCCTCGACGATTTCCTGTTCGACGTCGAGACCTTGGCCAGCCTCGACCGTGACGATACCGTCTTTGCCAATTTTGTTGATAACTTCGGCGATGAGTTTGCCGATTTCTTCCGAGCCGGCGGAAATGGCGGCGACTTCGGCTACCTTCTTGTCTTCACCCTCGATTTTTTCGGCCTTTTCATTAATACCTTTGACGATTTCTGCGCCAGCCTTCTCGATGCCATGTCTGAGCTCCATAGGGTTGATGCCGGCAGCAATGAGCTTGTTGGCTTCGTTTAGGATATGGTAAGTGAGGACAGTGACAGTGGTAGTGCCATCGCCAGCGACTTTATTAAGTTTCTGTGCGGCGGATTTGATGAGTTTGGCACCGATTTGTTCGCCGAGATTATCATCGGTAGCGCCAAGATCGACGGCTTCAGCGACGGTGACGCCATCGTGAGTGATGGTGGGGGCACCATAGGATTTTTCGATAACAACATTTTGGCCTTTCGGACCATAGGTGACTTTGACAGCATCGTAAAGCTGTTTAGCGCCACTTAAAATTTTATCTCTTGCTTCATCTGCGTAAAATATTTTTTTCATATAGGACTCCTTAGATAGTTGCTAAAATATCTTTTTCTTCGACGATGACGTATTCGATGTCGTCGACTTTGACTTTGTTAGTACTGAATTCTTTATAGAGGATTTTATCGCCTTTTTTGACGGCTTTTACATCTGGGCCGACAGATTCAACGACGGCATAGATGGGAGCTTCCTTGGCGGTGCCAAGGAGAAGGCCGGAGGCGGTTTTTTCCTGAGGTTGCTCGATTTTAGCAACTACACGATCTTTAAGAGGTTTGATAGCCATGATAATAACTCCTTTCCTTTATGACTCTATGATATACCTTTTGGTTGGCAGTGTCAAGGATGGAGTGCTAAGAGTCTCGGAACAAAAAAATGGTACACTCGACACGATTCGAACGTGCGACCTTTGGCTCCGCAAGCCAACGCTCTATCCAACTGAGCTACGAGTGCATACCTTCTTAAAAATATGGTGTGGATATCGCTAAAATCACCAGACAGAGAGTCCAGATTGAACTTTAGCTGACCATCCACCTAGAAATTAAACGTTCATTACCTTATGGTAACAATTACATTCTATCATATTTTTCAAAAATATGGTATAGTAAAATTATGGAAAAGAGTGATTTGCGAAACCAAGATTCGGAGGAGCGGGACGCCACCCCTGTTGAGGCCTCTGAGAATAGTAGAAAATCTCAAGAGAGAGGTAAAAAATCTGGTAAAAACCGTGCGACGAAATTCCGGGCGAAGTTTTTGGACACTTACTATGGTCATCCGATGAAAGATATGAAGTTGATTGCGATTACAGGGACGGCCGGGAAAGTAGAAGTGGCGCATTTTGTGCATGAGATTTTAAGGGCGGCGGGCCAGCCAGTGGCGATTATGGCTTCGGAGTCCAACATTAAGGTGGCGGCTTTGCATAAATTCTTGTCGAAAGCTTGGAAGGCGGGGGCAAATTACGTGGTGGTGACGGCGCCAGCAGAGGCGTTAGAGGGAGACGTCTTTTATGGGTTGCCGATACACGTGGCGGCAATTACGGATTACATGGATGCGTCGATTGCGGAGACGCCGGTGGATGATTATGTAGAGGCGGGCTCTACGTTGTTTAAGATGGATCCGGATTATGTGGTTTTGAACAGGGATGATAAGAATTATCCAGAGCTTGCGGCTTTTGCGGGGCAGAAAGGGACACTGACCTATGGGCGAGACAAGTTTTCTAATATCCAAATTGAGGATGCAGCACTCTATAAGAAGGGAGTGGAGGCAGAGCTTGCGATTGGGACGACGCATTTTACGGTGGCCTCTTTCTTGCCGGGTGAGCCAGTAGTGTCTTATATGGC
>CAYRGP010000053.1:0-4550 GCA_964423995.1 uncultured Candidatus Saccharibacteria bacterium | reverse complement strand
GCTCTTCGATAGAAAGCTGGTTGAGTGGGTTTTCTGCTATCTGCATCACTTCGCCAGTAACTTTGGTTTCTGACGGATCGAAACCGCCAGTGAGCTGGACGACAAGCTTCCTGGCTGTCGGATCGCCTTTGATCGCATCCTTCACCAAGCTCTCAATGAACTCGATGTGCTCGTCTGGGTTGAAGTCAAGATAAGCTTTGATGGCTACTTTGGTGTCGTGATAAGATGCGCCATACCATTTCTCAGAGGGGGTGTATTGGTTGATACCAGTAGGGTTGTTATTGCCTGCCTCTTGAGCCATCTTTTTCTTTTCCTCTCTGTCATCTGTTGTATTTTTTACAGTGCTTTCGGTTAGTTTGCTATCAAAAGCAGAGCCTTCTGCGGCCATTATTTCTTCTGGTTGCGGTGTCTGCTCTGCCATATTTTCTTCCATATCAAAAAAGCGACCGCTCATAACGAGTAGTCGCAGTCGATCTGATTATATTATACCATAATTAGCACCAAAGGTCTTTGTAGAAGGTGTCCATCCTCTGAAGTAGGTTGTGAGAGTCGCCTTTTCTAGCGTGGTCGCGCCAAGAACGATAGCATTCAGCTGCCTTTTCCTCTGAAATATAGCCTTTCTTCGCTAGGTTGACCAGCCGCCGCAGTTTCTTCCGCTCGGCTTTGACATTTTTGGGATCGATGCGGCGCAATACTTTTCCTGTGTCGGTAAGCGTGTGGTAGAAGCCCAAAAACTTGATGCCGTCAGTAAGGGGGTATATTTTGGTCTTCTTTGGGTGTAGCGTGAACTGAATAGCCTCTAGTTTCTTCCTGATTTCTTCCTTGCAGTATTCGAGATATTCTTTGTCGTGGTGAATAAGAATGAAGTCGTCCATATAACGAATGTAGAACTTGATGTGGAGCCGCTCTTTGATAAAATGGTCAAGGTCATTCAAAACAGATATGCCTGCAAGTTGGATCATCTGACTTCCTGGGTAGTAGCCAACTCCATCGCCATATTGGTCGCGAAGAACAGTCCTGGCCGCCTGAAATACATCTGGTGGCAGGTGTTTCTCAAACACCGCTTCCGCTACCGAATGCTGCATATTTGGGTAGTAGCCCTTGATGTCGCATTGGAGCGCATAGCCGTTGATGCCGTGTTTTCGATAAAACTTTTGGAGAAAACAGACTAGCCTTCGGCGAGAGAAGTCTGTGCCTCTGTGTTTTTGGCACGCTCCGTTGTCATAGATAAAAGTTCGCGTGAGTGCTGGGTAGATCGCCTTGTCGTTGAGGCTGCGCTGATACACACGATCGCGAAAGGCAACTCCCATCGCTTCACGCTTTCTAGGGCCATCTACAATGAAGACCTGAGTAGGTCGCGTTTTGTATGTCCCATTTTTGAGTTGAGTTTCGAGCTTGTTGATCTCTTCCACCGCATTCAAAACAAAGTGAGCCACGCTATCTTTCCAGATAACTCCTTTTTTGCATTTTTGCATACTCTCATAGAGGGCTTCAAAGCTGATGATGTCTTCCATAATACTCCTGGGTGCGGCGCTTATAACCATACTGACTCGAAAGTCAATGGTGTCGCCGCACTATTGTTCGCAATTCTGTGTATTTACACGGAATTGACAGGCATTCGGCTCCTTGTGTTTGTGTCAATAGTCCGACCACCTGAGTTATGCCCAGGTCTCTGGCCAACTCTGTAAAACACAATCTGGCGCAACGCGATTGGTGTTGTTAGCGTTGTTATTGTTGACTGAGCCAGACGAGTTGATGTAGCGCTCGTTGTTGGTGTTGTTAGCGTTCGCCGAGCGCAACCAAGTGTTGGCTGCCGTTAGCCTACAACCTGCACTACGGATCTTCGTAGTGCTTGAAGCGTTTGACATCGGCAGAGCGCCAGGCGCGAAGAAGCTCGCGTGCCTCAACCGTTATTTTCCCCCAGTAGCTCACTCTTGTAGCCTCCAGATGATAAGTCGGCCCAGCCTCTTCAATGAGCACGAGCAACTCGTTGCAGTCTTGGATGGCTTGAGTTTGAAGCTTTTTGCGAGCAAGCCAAGTTTCTTTATCGACTACCCTGAGATTATTGGCGCTCCAAGCGTGGCGATGGATGGCGCGCGCTGTGAGACGGAGGTCGTTTCCGAGGATCCAGTCGAACTCTGGATCGAACTTCTTTTTGTTTTTCAAGATTTTATTGGTGTGAGATACCACGGCAAGCGATTTTACGATCACCTGCAACTTGCCTTTCCTCCGTTTTTCTTCAGGGACACTCATCTTTGCTTGCTTCTCGCTTATTCTTTTTATTGTAACACGAAAAGCACTCCGCCGCAAGCGTGCGGCGGAGATGCTTAGATGTTAGCAGATGGCACAAGCTGGCGCAACGCGAATGGTGCTGATAGCGGTGCTACCGCTGACTGAGCCAGACGAGGTGATGGAGCGCTCGCTGCTGGAGTCGTAAGCGCTCGCCGAGCGCAACCAAGTGTAGGCTGCCGCGCTTTGTCCAAGCGGAATAATCTTACGACAGTCAGCGGCACCTGCACTTCTCGTGCCCATTTGGTCGATATAATACTGGAAGGCCTCGCCTTCTGCGCCTGAATAGTTGTCCGTGCTGAATACCTGACATTCGGATGGGATCCAGAAGAGGTCTTCTGTCTCGTATGATGCGGCATCGAAACAAGAGTTGTTTTCTTTGGTTGTAACCTTGATTTTCTGCACTGCGTTCAACATATTTGGGTTTACCATCTGGAGGAAGCCCTTGCCAGTGTAGTAGTCGCAACGGTCGGTGATGTGGACTGGGGTGTAACTTGCGCCCACATTGTCCGCATCAGAGTTGAGCATAGCCCTGACCATAGAGCCATCCCATCGGTTGATGTAACCTTGCACGATAGCTGAGTTGAAGTTCTTAGTGTAGCACAAACCTGACTTGATGATACGAGTGTAGTCTGCGTAAGGCAAAGTATCGCCGACTTCTACATTTAGCCGAGTATATGTCGAGCCTGTGTTGCCGTAGTAGTAAGTATCAGCCAAAGCGGTAGGCTCATTGTTTGCATCGCACACCACGGTTGTTTCTTGTGAGAACTGGATGGTGAACGGCAAACTCTGAGTCATCATCAAGATCATAGCTTCCTTAGTTGTGCCGTTTGGCAAAGTAACATTTTGGTAAGCCATAACTCGCCAGACCGCATTGTAGGTAGTGCCGTTGTAGTTGAGCACATCCGTGATGGTTGAACCGACACCGAGAGTGCTCTGGCCAGCTTCCACATCCGCTTTGATTTGATCCCAGTCTGGGGAGTCAATGTAGGCAGCGCATTCGACACTACAAGTGATAGTCTTTTGAAGTTCTGCGTTATACGCAGAAATGGTCGTATGTCCAGTGTTGGTGGCCGTTACGAGACCGTTTTGGTCAATGGTGATGCCTTCATTCGAGCTAGACCAAACGATGTTTTGGTTAGTAGCAGTTGATGGTTTGAACTGCACGGCAAGCTGCAAAGTTCCGCCCTGCGCCACATTCCTCGAAGTATAGGCAAACGAAATATCTTCGAGCGCCTGGTTGATCGTGAATGTAAAGTTGTCCGACTTATCTCGTGCGTAGTCGTAAACAGTAACCTGGCAGGTGCCACCTTTCAAGATGTGAAGGCTGTGCGTTCCATCTCCGTTGTCTAGGACTTTCGCTATTTTAGGATCTGACACCACGACCTGTGTGATTTGCGGCGCGTTTGCTGGTAAAACTGTAACCGCCAAAGGGACTGTAAGATAAGTCCCAGAAAACGACAAGTTTTGAAATGCCGATTTGTTCGTAATAGTAACGCTTTCGACTTCGCCGATACCGCCAGAAGGTAGATTTTCGATGCGAGTAGCCATATCGCTCACCTGAATAGGCGAACTCGACTCTTCTTTGTCTCTGATAGCATCAGCGATGTCAGTGAGCGTGCTTGAGTCAATAAGTAGCTTGGTCATTTAGAAGCTCTCACTTTCTGCATCGTCCCAAGTTCCACCGAAGGACACCGTATCAGTTACAACTTGCCCTTGAGCGTTCTTGCTCGTGATGCTTAGTCTTGCGACCGTGGCCGAAGTTTGCGTGAGGCTCACTTGTGGAGAATAGCCATCTGGGCCAGTAGCACCAGTATCGCCTTTCGGCCCTTGTGCTCCAGTAGCGCCAGTATCACCTTTTTCTCCTTGTGGGCCCTGCGCACCAGTGTCGCCCTTATCGCCAGTCTCACCCTTGTCGCCTTTGTCTCCTTTATCACCTTTTTCGCCCTGCTCTCCCTGGATGCCTTGTGGGCCAGTATCGCCTGTTTCACCTTTGGCACCAGTGTCTCCTTTGTCGCCCTTATCGCCCTTTTCACCCTGAGGGCCAGTAGCTCCAGTATCACCCTTATCGCCTTTTTCACCTTGAGGGCCTTGCTCACCAGTATCGCCTTTTTCACCCTGGTCGCCTTTATCGCCTTTGTCTCCTTTATCACCCTTTTCACCTTTGAAATAGCCGCTGTCGCGCTTTTCGATAAGGTCTTCTTCGAGAGCGTTGACTTCGCCGATTTTCTCCTGGATGGCCTGCTCGTAGATTTCGGTCT
>CAYRGP010000052.1:0-4731 GCA_964423995.1 uncultured Candidatus Saccharibacteria bacterium | reverse complement strand
ACTGCGAGCTCTAGCGTTTTTTTGTTAAATATGATATAATTTCTCCTATGCATAAAGAGAATATCAGAAATGTCGCTATTATTGCGCACGTCGACCATGGCAAAACCACTCTCGTCGACGGTCTTTTGAAGCAATCTCATACCTTCCGTGACAACCAAGCCGAGATGTCTCAGACTCTCATTATGGACTCCGGCGATCAGGAGCATGAGCGCGGTATTACTATTACCGCGAAACAAACTGCGGTGTTTTATGATGGTTATAAAATCAACATCATTGATACCCCGGGCCACGCCGATTTTTCTGGCGAGGTCGAGCGGACTCTCAATATGGCCGATGGTGTGCTTCTTATTGTTGATGCCCAGGAAGGCCCCATGCCTCAGACGAAATTCGTCCTCCAGAAAGCCCTTGATTTGAAATTGAAACCAGTTGTTATTATCAATAAAATCGACAAGCCCGCCGCCCGTATTGAAGAAGTAAAAGATGAGATTGAGAGTCTTTTCCTAGAGCTAGCCACCGATGAGTCCCAGCTAAACTACCCGATTTATTATGCTATAGCTAGAGAGGGCAGGGCCGGTAAAACCACCGATTTAGACGACGATCTTCATGTCATTTTCGATGCTATCATTAATGACATCCCCGAGCCGAAGGTGGACGAGGCCGCCGAGAAGGGTGCCCAGCTCCTCGTCGCCGCCCTCGCCGCCGACAATTACCTCGGCAAATACGCCATCGGTAAAATCTTCCGCGGCAAGCTGAAGAAAGGTGAAACGATCTCAGTGCTAAGTGGGACGAGCGAAAGTTCTTTCGAAGGGGGTACGGAGCCTGGCAAGGCGAGTATTAGCGCCGAAACCCCTGTGGCGACCGCCCCTTGGGACGCGGAAGGCCGAAGGCCTACAGGGGTTTCGGACGCGCCCCGAGAAAGGACTATGCGCTCGTCCCGCGCTAAGATTGAGAAAATCTTCACCTATCGCGGCCTTGGCAAAGAAGAGGCGGAGGAAGCGATTGCCGGCGACATTGTTGCCCTTACTGGTATCGCCAACGCCAACATCGGCGACACTATCGCCACCGGCGAAACTCCCGAGGCTCTCCCGACCATCGAGCTCGAGCCGCCCACTCTTAGTATTTACATCGGTCCTAACACTTCTCCGCTTAAAGGCAAGGAGGGTGAGTTTACTACTTCCCGCCAGATTGCCGAGCGTCTCGAGAGGGAATTAGAGACAAATATCGCTCTTAAAATTCAGCCTGACGGTCTTGGCTACAAGGTCTCTGGCCGTGGTGAGCTTCATCTCTCCGTCTTAATTGAAACCATGCGCCGCGAAGGCTACGAGCTAGAGGCGGGCCGCCCAGAAGTAGTCTACAAAGAGGAAAATGGCCAGAAACTAGAGCCGGTCGAGAGTCTAACTATAGAGGTAGATTCTGAATTCGTTGGCCCCGTATCCCAAGAAATGGGTATTAGAAAGGCCGAGTTAAAGAGCCAGGAATTGACCAGTACGGGCTCCACTCGTTTTACTTATGACATTACTACAGCCGCTCTGATTGGCCTTCGCAACAATTTACTCACGGCCACTAAGGGTACCGTGATTATGTCCAGCATCCCGATGGGGTATAAACCGGCCGATAACAAGTATAGACCAGAGAGAAACGGCGCCCTCATCTCTTTCGAGAGTGGTGTTTCCACTGCTTATGCGCTTGACGCCGCTCAGGCTCGTGGCGTTCTCTATATTCCGCCCCAAGTCCCGGTTTACCAGGGAATGATCGTCGGACTTTCCAATAAAAAAGAGGATCTCGATATTAATGTTTGCCGCGAAAAACAGCTAACCAACATGCGCACTCACGCCTCCGATGGCGCTATCCAACTGACCCCTTATACCAAGCTCTCTCTTGAACAGTGTCTAGATTTCCTATTGGATGATGAGCTTTTGGAGGTCACCCCAAAATCTTTGCGGCTCAGAAAACGCCAGCTAGACCCAGTGAAGCGTAAACGCGAAAATCGTGTATAATAGAGATATGTTAGTTGATTCCCATTGTCATATTCACGACACTGAAACCTATCAGTATGCACTTTTGCATGCCCAGAAAACAGCTGAAATCGCCGATTATACCCCTGAGAAACTTCTAGCCCGCGCCCATCAGGCTGGCATTGAAAAACTCATCTGTATTGGCACTAGCCATAAAGATTCGATTAAAGCCATGACTTTCGCAACGTCGCATGATAACGTATACTGGTCATACGGTATCCACCCCGATGAGGCGGAAGCTTGGAAGGCAAAGGGTCCGGGGGGTCCTTTGCCTTCCAAGCTCCCCCTGCGCTTGGTGGCTATCGGCGAAATCGGCCTGGACTATCACCATGGCACCGGCGCCAAAGAGGCACAATTTAAGCTCCTAGAACAGATGCTCCAGCTCGCCAAGGACCAAAATCTCCCCTGTGTCTTCCATGTTCGCGAGGCTTTTGATGATTTCTTCGCTATCCTCAGGAATTTTCCAGAGATCAAAAACGCCGTCGTCCATTCTTTCTCGGACAGTAAAGAAAACCTTGAGAAATGCTTAAACGAGGGCTTTTACATTGGGGTCAACGGCCTCTCTACTTTTACTGATATCCCTCTTCCGCCTCTGGAGCATATCCTTCTCGAAACTGATTCACCTTTCCTCGCCCCCGTCCCGCACCGCGGCGAGGTCGATGAGCCCGCTTTCGTAAAAAATGTCGCGAATTTCCTCGCGATTCATTACCAGATTCCCTTTGATGAAGTAGCGAAAATTACAACAGATAACGCAGAAAGGCTCTTTTCGATATGATTTACCTAGACTACGCCTCTGCTACACCTGTTTCAAAAACCGCTAAAACTGCTATGGAGCCTTATTTTAGCGAGAAGTTTTTTAACCCGTCCTCCCCATATCTTGCAGCTAAGCACGTGCGCGAAGATTACGAAACCGCCAAGGCGGCTCTTGCCCATGCCATTGGTGCGAAAGTGGATGATGTCATTGTCACCTCTGGCGCAACAGAGGCGAACAACCTTGCCTTTTCCGCAACAGATGTTGTAATAGATAAATCTCCTAAGATTCTAGTGGCCGAAACCGAGCACGCCTCTATCTTAGAAATGAGCAAAAATTACCACACTGAATTTATTCAAGTGGACCATACCGGCCGCATCAATTTAGAAGATTTCAAGGCTAAACTAACAGAAGATGTTGGTTTTGTCTCTATAGCGCTAGTCAATAATGAGCTCGGGACCATTCAACCTTTGGCAGAAATTGCCGAGCTAATTAAGGCCGAGCGCGAGCGTCGTCTTAAGAATGATAGTAAGTTATCGCTATTTTTCCATTCTGATGCCTCGCAGGCGCTGAGCCTCATCCCGATTTCGGTTGCTAGATTAGGCGTAGATTTGCTGACGCTAGGCTCCGCCAAGGTTTATGGCCCCAAGGGTATCGGCGCTCTCTACCAAGGACACAGAGTAAAACTTCGCCCCATTATTAGCGGTGGTGGCCAAGAAAAGGGTCTCCGCTCTGGCACCGAGAATGTGCCGGGTCTCATCGGCTTTGCTGCCGCTGCCAAAGAGGCGGTAGCTCATCAGAACGGCGCCAGGAAACATTATGAAAACTTAAGAGGAATTTTGAAAACAGAGCTTGAAAAATCTCCTATCTCTCCGATTTTCCTCGGTCATCCAAAACACCAATTAGCTAATTTTTGCCCAGTTTCTTTCCCCGGAATTGATGCTGAAAGGGTCATTTATCAGCTCGAAACTGACGAGATTTATCTCTCTACCGGCGCCGCTTGTGCTGCGAGCAAAGGCCAAAAATCACACGTCTTAAAAGCGATTGGCCTCTCTGATGAGGAAATCGCCGGCTCTCTTCGTATCTCCCTAGGCCTACAAAACACCGATGAAGACATGAAAATCGCCGGCCAAAAAATCGTAGCTGCCATAAAAAAGGAGCTAGCATTAAGATGAAAACTGTGTATGTCGGGATGTCTGGTGGGGTTGATTCCTCCCTGTCGGCGGTACTTTTAAAAGAGCAAGGCTACCATGTAGTGGGCGTTTATATGAAAAATTGGTCTAAGGATCTCCCCGGTATGCGTTGTCCTTGGGCCGAAGATCTCGCTGATGCTAAGAGAGTGGCGGTACGTCTCGGTATTGATTTTAAGGTTTTCGATTTCGAAACTGAGTATAAGCAGAAGGTGGTGGATTATATGCTAGGCGAGTTTGAGCGGGGTCGCACTCCTAACCCCGATATCATGTGTAATCAGGAGATTAAATTTAAGCTGTTTTATGAAACTGCCAGAGAGGACGGCGCCGATTTAATCGCCACCGGCCATTATGCCAGAACTGATGGCAAAAATCTCCTTATGGCTACCGACCAGAATAAGGATCAGACTTATTTTCTCTATCGTATCTCTGATGAGGCGCTTATGCACACTCTTTTCCCAGTCGGCGAAATGTTGAAACCGGAGGTAAAGAAATTAGCCGCTAAGAAGGGACTAGATAACGCTTATAAAAAGGAGTCGATGGGGGTTTGTTTTGTCGGCGAAGTCGGAATGGAAGATTTTTTGAAGGAGTATTTCCCAGAGCGCCCCGGCCCGATTATTGATGCCGAAACAGGGGAAGAGCTCGGCACACACGAAGGCGCAATTTTCTATTGTATCGGTCAACGCCATGGCTTAAATCTTGGCGGCGGTCTCCCTTATTATGTGGTAAAAAAAGATGTCAAATCAAACATCGTTTACGTTTCACGGAATTTGAA
>CAYRGP010000051.1:0-4754 GCA_964423995.1 uncultured Candidatus Saccharibacteria bacterium | reverse complement strand
TGCTGGTCTATGGTTGCCATAAGATTTTTCCTTAAGTTACTGTGGTTCCATTATATCACATTATAGCGGGGCCGTCTACTGGGTTTAGAAATGAAAAAAGCAAGCCGGCTCAAAGGTCACCGGCTTGCTTTTTAAGCTTCTTCCGTAGGGGTCTCAGCTGGAGTTTCCTCGACTGGGGCCTCGGCTGGGGCTTCTGCTGGAGCCTCTTCCTTCGGTTGGTTCTTGCGAAGCTTGTCGGCGTGTTTGGCGACAGAGTGTTTCTCTGGAGCTTCTTTATACCAATCTGGGAGCTTGATTTTGTTCGCCTTTAAAATCCGGGCGACACGAGAGCTCGGCTGAGCGCCGTTTTTAAGATAGAACTCGATTTTCTCATTATCGAGAACGGTTACTTTAGTTTGGGGGTTGTAATTGCCGACCTCGGCAACAACGCGACCCGAAAGGGGATGGCGCTGCGCTTCTTGGACGATTATCCGATACGTAGGGTAATGCGCTCGGCCATTACGTTGCATGCGAATCGCTAGCATAATTTCTCCTTGTTAACTTTTAGTTCTTCTATTGTAGCATAGTTTACTGATGAATTCAAGGGGCCCATACACATTTTTCGATGGAAAAGCGCGAATTTGAGCATCTATGGTGGGTTTTGGACAAGAAAAAGGCGCATTTGGCGCCTTTTAAGAGATGAGCCAAGGCGTATTTGACGGATGGGCCTTAGTTCGTAAAGATGTGGAGTAAGACGGGGATTGCAAAAGTGTGGCATTAAATCATTTTTAAGGTTAACTTTAGCTTGATATAGCGTAGCTGCCAGATGCCTTTTCTTAGCTCGCGTTGATACCTTTTGGTTTCCCGGAAGATACCCTTTCGGCTCACGCGCCAATAGTGTAAAGCTCTCGGGATTTGGGTACCGATGAGCAGAGCGGCGACCACGAGGCCGACAATGGGGTAGCATATAGTCGCTATTGTGGCTAGGGCTAGCGCTATGTCTAGGATTGGCCAGTACCACGATGGGTACTCAATCTCAGCGGCGAGCGCGATGTTGCGGAGATCTTCCATCGATTTGATGCCGACGGAGTTAATCTCGCCGAGTAGGGCGCGCTCGATAATTTCGAGGTCACGCATGGTGACGAAGGCCTCCTCTAGAGAATGATCGATCGTCTCGAGATGCGCTTGTCTTTCTTCTTCTGTCATTTTCCACCTCCTTTTAAGGAACAATCTACTTGCATATAGTAGCATATTTTTGGTGGTTTGGCAAGGGGCGGGGCTATGGAGGGTGAGTAATTGGGCGCCTCAGGGGGCCTAGGAGCGGGTACCCGCTATACACCGTACAGCGCGCCCGTCGTACTTGCTGGCGATATTCTGAGGGTACACATCCGTGGTATTGAAGGATAAGATATAACTGGCGTCAGTATTGTAAACTGATGAAGACCAATAGCCCCCGCCCGCCCTAACGTTTCTCAACGTAGTGCCATTGTAGTAGCCGGCGTAAGTAAAGCCTGCAGCGCCGTTGCTAGCGAACCTATCTAAGGAACCAGAGTCGCCAGCGACCATGTTTTTACGAATAGTAGAATCAGATGTGTAGTGGTTAAAGCTAGTAGCCCCGCTTCCACTCCAACTAGCGCTACCGTTGTAGGAACGAACGAGGTTGGCGAATTCAGAGGAAGCGGCGGTGATGCTGGTACCGTTATCGGAAACGAATGGCAATCTCCAACCCTTCGGGCAGATATCGCGCGGAGTGGAGCCGGAAGTTTTGCCGTCTTTGTAATAGGAGTAGCCAAGGGAGGCAGTATAGAAGTTGTAGTAAGCGGTGTTTTCGGGCATAGCGGCGTTGTTATTGTTATCAGTGCTGCCTTGAGCTCTGTAGCCGACCTGTGGGTAGCGGCTATAGGTCGGGCGATTTGAGCTTGATGTACCAAAGTCTACAGAGGTAGTGGCACTCTTTACGGCAGAATTAGTGATGGAGTCCGCGGTTTGATAGGAAGTGTTCTGCGGCGGGAGATAGTATTTGTTGGTGTCATTAGATGGGATGTTGGTGTTGGTGTTGTCGAGAGAGTCTGCGACCATACCGGTGGCGGAGATGGTGAGGTTGTCGATCATCCAGACTTTACCATCGCTAAGCTTCTTTACTGTATAAACTTTGCCGTCGCGAGAGTCCATCAGTTTCGCGCTGTCACCAACATTCGTAAGTGTAGAAGCGTCGAAATCTTGCATCACACCATCGACGTCGTTATACTTAGCGACGCACCGCACCGCAAATCCGAAGAACTTGTTGAAGTTGTACTGGGGGTTCACACCCGACGAACCGAAGATCAGGTAGTACCCGTAGTTGGTATTGTATACCGAGGCGGACCAATAGCCCCCGTAGGAACCAACATCCGAGGCACTACTATTAGTACCATTCCAGCGCCCGGCGTAAGAGAAGCCAGCGTAATTATTGGCGGTGTTTGTAGCTAGAGGATAGGCGGCTTGGAGGTACATTGGGTTCTTTACTACGTTATTGTCGTTGTAGTAACCGTAACCATTAGTACCGGTAGCAGAGCCGCTCCAGCCGGTAGAGCTGTTATACTGGAGAGCGAGGTAGGTGAAGTCGTTGGCTGAGCCTACTGTCGTAACGTTAGTACCAGAATCGGTAGTCTTAGGTAATCTCCAGCCTTTCGGGCAGATGTCTCTGGTGGAGGTGCCGGAGTATTTGCCGTCTTGGTAATAGGAGAAGCCTAGGGTGGCAGTATAGAAGTTGTAGTAGCCCGTATCAGAATCGTTGGTGTAGCTGGTGTTCTTGGTTCTGAACTGAGTTTTAGCATGGGCGTCAGTATAAGAGTTATCGATGAAGTTCGCCGTGGTAGTGGCGGTAAGGGTACTAGAGTTATCGATGGTGCTAGAGCCCTGCTTTCCGGCTGGTGGGAGATAGTAGGTAGTGTTATTGTCGATGTTGGTGTCGGCGGGAGTTAGAGTCTTAGCGCCGTCCATACCAATGGTGAGATTTTGCATCATCCAGCATTTGCCGTCTGGGAGTTTCTTCACGGTGTAGATTTTATTATCGCGGGTATCTCTGAGCTGAGTGGCATCTCCTACCGACATCTTGCCGCAGCCGAGCCAACCTTGCATGTTTTCTATCGCCTTCTCCCACACCGCATAGAGAGTGATGGTGGAACCGTCGGTGGTGGTCTGTCCGGCCGCCGCCGCCGCGGAGACAATTGTGTTCACATCCTGCGCCGAGCTAGCAGGATAGTCGGCGGTAGTGGCGGAGGCATTAGTGCTCCAGCCGAGGAAGTTATAGCCGTCTCTCGTGAAGGTATTGGCCTGTGTCGTCACACCTCCATTCTCCACCACGCTCTGTGATGCCGGTGCCGTCCCCGTGCCGGAGTTGGCATTGTAGGCGATAGTGTAATGAGATTGCGCCACACATCGCACGGCAAATCCCAAGTATTTACCACGATTGTCCTGCACACCAACATAGCCCGATGAATCTAGCAATAAGTAATAACTGTTATCAGAACTAGAGACAGTAGAGGATCGCCAAGTGCCGTGCATGCCAACACTGAATAGCTGATAACTGTCATAACCGCCAGAGTAAACAAACCTCGCATCATTCAGGAATTTATCTCTGGCGACAATATCCGTACGATTAAAGCCGGCAGAGGAGCTATTTAGAGTCTCGTCGAGAGAGACCCAAGATTTGGTAGCATCACTACCACCGGCTGGGAGTTGCCAACCTTTCGGACAAATATCTCTCGGGGTATAGCCAGAATAGCAGTTGCTATTGCCGTCTTGATAGTAAGAACAACCGAGAGTGGCAGCATAGAAGTTGTAATAGCCAGTGCTTTGACTAAGGATGCCGTGGCTATTTTGATCTCCGGCATTGCCGGCAGCACGATATTGAACCTGAGCTTGACTATCATTACTGCCGTTAAAAGTGGTAGTACCATCAGTAGTGGAGCTATCTAATGCTCCTCGATAACCAGCTTGTGGCAAATAATAAGTATCACCATCACTAAGGGTACCATCATCATTAGCTGGAATATTGGTGAGCTCGGAGGTCAGAGCATAACCTTTATCATAACCTAAAATAAGATTCTTCGTCATCCAACATTCATCACCAATCTTCTTGATACGATAAGCTGTACCGTCACGAAGATCTTTCAGGTATCTCACATCTCCGTCGGAAAGAGTGGAGCAACCAGCGAAATTCTGCATTTCACCGTCTAAGATTGCCCAAATCGCATAAAGAGTTTTAGTAGTTCCACCAATGGCAACATTAGTGATTTCCTCGCCATCTATATAATCTATATCTGCTTCTGTGCCAACGCCATTAGTAACAGTGCCAGTTTTACCTTCTGGTTCTTCCGCCCAACCAAGCAAGAAGTATCCATTCCTCTCGTAAGTATTAATATTAAGGGTAACTGAAGTATTTGGCATAATGGATTGATTAGTCATCTCTCCGGTGATTTCGGATTCGTCTTCTACATTCGGATTAAATTCTACAGTATATGGAATACAGGAAGTATCCATTAAGACTGTGTATAGTACATCTCCGGAATAAGTACCAGGGTTAAGAGTCGTATCTGCCTTTACGCCATAATAAATCGGTACAGTAGATTCTTCTGCTACGTCGGACTTCGTAACTAAAGATGCATTAGTGGCAGAAGAATAGGCCGGGAGACCGGCATAAAGATGATTCTCGATATCAGTACTACTACCACTGATACCCCAGGTATTAGAAGAAAGGGTATTCGGGCTAGCGATAGTATTAGAGGAGGCAG
>CAYRGP010000050.1:0-4780 GCA_964423995.1 uncultured Candidatus Saccharibacteria bacterium | reverse complement strand
GAAGGGGGTACGGAGCGCGGCAGCGCGAGTAGTAGCGCCGCCCGCCCGTGGCGACGGGCCGGGCGGACGCGCCCCGAAGAAGAGCCGTCGAGCGACCCTTCTCGTAACCCGATGTCGAAATTATGGATAACTGTTCCGTATTGGCGCACAGACTTGCATATCAAGGAAGACATCATCGAAGAAGTCGGCCGTTTGCTTGGTTTTGACAACATCCCCCTTTCTTTCCCCACCCGCCCCTTCATCGGCGCCAAAGTCGACCCAATGCTAGAGCTGAAGAACCGCATCCGCGATATTCTCTCGGACCGCCTTGGCGCTCACGAGGTCTTGACCTACTCTTTCGTTTCTAAATCTCTCCAGGAGAAATTCGGCGAGGACCCGCAGGATTCTTACGAGATTGTGAACAGTATTTCCCCGGAGCTCCAATGTTTCCGTCAGTCGCTTACCCCGAGCTTGCTCGAGAAGGTTCAGGAGAACCAAAAGGCCGGATACAAGGATTTCGCCCTTTACGAAATCAACCAAATCTCCAAAAAATCTTTCGGCCTCACGAACGAGGACGTCCCGGTCATGAAAACCCACCTCGCCCTCGTCACCACCGGCGACTTTTACCAAGCGAAGGCGTATTTGACGGAGCTATGCAGAGAGCTAAATGTAAACGGGTTTTCTGAGGGTGGTGCGGAGCGCGGCAGCAAGCAAGTCGGTGACCCGCGAGGGCTGTTTTCAGGTGACACGTGCAGGGCCCCACGGACCGAGGTGAGCTCTGCTCACCGAGGGGTAGTGGGAAAGCACGTGGCAGGACCCGAAAACACCCAAGCGACCGCCCCTTGGGACGCGGAAGGCCGAAGGCCTACGAGCCGACTTGCTACTGTACCGCCCAGTATTGCCAAAAAACTCAAATTAGAATCCCCAATCTCCTACTTCGAATTCGCTCTCGACGACATCGTCGACACCGCCCTAGACGAGAAATCGAAGAGCCTACGCTTCTCTCGTTTCCCGTCCGTCAGCCGCGACGTAACCTTCAAAGTCTCAGAGGACACCCCCTACGCCGCAGTCGAAACCGCGCTAAACCGTGCGCTAGAAAAGACTAAATTAATTTACAAAATCGAGCCAGTCTCCATCTACGAACCTGAACAGAACCTGAAAAAAACCAAGAATCTATCTTTCCACATCATCTTAAACAGCGAGGAGAAGACCTTGAACAGCAATGAAATCTCTGATATAATGAACGGAGTTACCAATAAGACCTGTCAGGCCGTCGGTGGGGAATTAATCTAAGGAGGAATATGGATCAGAAATCTCTAAAAACCAGTTGGAAACAGCGCGTCGTTATTATTGTCATCGCCTTTTTGATGATTCTCTCTTTCGGCGCCACTTATATCGCGATCATCCTTTCTAATAGCAACAAGAGCTCTTCCAGCAGCGACAATACTAATAATGCCGAGTTGGAAAAACTCCAGGAGGAATATCAGGCAAAGTCCGACGAAATCACTGAATACGCCACGACGCTCTCTGGTAAATATTTCGACACCCTTAGAGGTTACAAATCCGAGGTGAAGGCCTACAATGCCACCACTGCGAACAGTGATGGGCTGAAGACGACAGATTTGAAAGAGGGTGACGGCCGCGAGCTAAAGGCTGATGATACCGACTACCTTGCCTATTACATCGGTTGGTGTGCCGACGAGTCGATTTTTGATTCTTCTTTCGACGACGCCGAGAATCCTACGGCTCTGAAAGCCCCGCTTTCCGCCGCCTCTGGCCTCATCGAGGGTTGGAACCAAGGTGTTATCGGTATGAAGTTGAACGGTGTCCGCGAAATCACCATCCCGGGCGAGCTCGCCTACGGCGAGACCAAGGAAATCTGCGGTGGCAAGAACTCTCCGTTGAAGTTCGTCGTCCTCACTTTCGCTGACGAGAAGATGAAGACCCTCGAAAACGAGGCCAATGATATCCTAAGCCGCCTCTACACCGCCTATTACAGCAGCCAGCAATAATTATGTTAAATTTGCATTTTTTGACATTGTTTGTTATAATGCAAATATATTCGGCATCTAGCCGCACACACCCCAACCGAAAGGTTGGGGCAAATTTTTTATTCAAGTGGTGTTTCAAAATCAAAGTGGTAGAGGTTATCAAACCCTTTACAGATAGCCTTAAAATCGGCTTTGGAAATTTGGCCAATCGCATTACCATAAAGCCTAGATACGCTCATTACCCTAATCTGTGCGAGTGCCGCATAACTCATTTTGCCCTGAAATTCAAACGGCACATACCACGAACCTGTATGTTCTTGAGTGGTAAGCGGTATCCCCAGAAAACCAAACTTACTCAACTTTTTATACACCAACACTGGACGGCTAAAGCGTCCGCTTTTACCGTTTATTTCCACGCCAACATTTTCGCCAACAGCCACCCACCAAACTTCTCTCTCCAGAATTGCTGGCAACCGTCCGACATTATGGATACGTTCTTTACGTTCCATCCACTCGGGGAATCTTTTTTCCTCCACTCTCAAGTTTATTTCTTTCATAGCTACTCCTTATTTTATCACATTTCCACACTTTCTAGAAGAGTTGCTATTCCTCCCGTGCTATCAATTATAACTAGAGGGTGACATTTTAATAGAAAAATCTACTATGACATTGTCAAAGAGCAACAACATCTAGCAAAAAACCCTTGACTTACCATAACCACTACTATATAATATAAATAATACATAAGAGAGGTAGTGTTGACATGTCAAAACGAAAATTAATTTTACCAATTTGTCTAGTAATGGTTGCTATTTTTGGTATAGTTCTAGGCTCCGGCTCCGTAAACGCCGGTTCTTCCGCCGGTGTCGGTATCGGTACCACCATCCAAGAATTCATCAACCTCGCCGTAGACACGAACGCTCTTGCCATGCGGGACGGCAACGGTAACGCCTCTATCACTCCCGATCCTTCCGGCACTCTCATCTCCGGCGATGTCAATGTCGCTGTCACCACCAACACCGCCCAGGGCTTCTCCCTCTCCGTCTACACCCAGGATGCCACCACCTCTATGACCCACAATTCTTCCACCGTCACTGATTCCATCTCTTCCATCGACACCACCACCGGCTATGACGCCGCCACCGGCGCTAGCGCCCTTTCCGCCGATACTTGGGGATTCAGAAAGAAAACCGGCACAACGGAGAGCCCGGTCTATGGCAACTGGTTCGGCGTCGGCGCAGACGAGACCCATGGCACTGTGATCGAGGAAACCAACAGCGCCAATTCTGAATATTGCGCCACCCTCTCCTTCCCGCTAGAAGATAGTGGCTGTGCTAACGGTACTTACACGAAACATACTCTAAATTTCGGCGCCAACGTCACTTCCGCCCTGAAATCCGGCATTTACACCAACAACGTCGTCATCTCCGCCATCGCCAAGTCCGAGGGGAAGAAATATATCGTGAACTTCAACTCCAACGGCGCCAACAATTCTCTCCCTTCCCGCGCCATCATTAAAGATAGCACTTTCACTATCCCCGCTATCGCTCCTGTCTCTAGCCCTTACACTTTCGTAGGTTACGCTTTTTCTAGCACCGCCAACACCGCCGACTACACTCCCGGCCAGAGTGTAAACGTTAATGACTTCCTCACCGCCGCCGCCTCCGCCGGCCAAGATATCAATGAAGGTATCACTCTCTACATGATTTGGCAGGTCCCGTACACCCTCACTTACAACGCCGGTAGTAATGGCGAGCATATCGCCTCTGGCGACGCCATTTCTAGCAGCACCGACCTCTTCTCCTCCACCACCATCGCAAGTGACGATGATGACCACTTCACCTTAGAAGATTACAACTTCCTCGGTTGGGCCCTCACCGATGGTGCCACCGACGTAGTCTATGAAGCATCCGATACTGTCTCCATCCGCGACCTCATCGCCGCCGCCGCCACCGCCGGCCAGAGCGTGACAAGTACCACCTCCGGCACCATCAATCTTTACGCGGTCTGGGAAGAGGGTACCGTCTGGATGCAAACCTTCGATTGTAACACCCGCCTCCCGAACATCGGCGATAGCCTCGTCGCGGTAGATAATCGCGATAACCACGAATATCATGTCAAGAAGCTTTCAGACGGCAACTGCTGGATGATCGACAACCTCACCATCTCCGCCACCGGTATGGTTGCAGATTCTCTCGACAACACCAACACCAACATCCCATCTAGCGACACCAACAAGTACTATCTCCCACCACAGAATGCGCGCTATACCTCTGGCAACTCTATCACCAATTCTTCCGTAAAGACCGCCAACACCGCTGTAAACTTCGACACTAGCTACAGCAACCAACCACAGGTCGGCTACAGAGCTAAGAACACTACCGATAACTATACCGGCAATGCCGTCCCCGAAAACACCGCCTACTACAACTTCTACACTGCTTCCCTTGGCTACTCCTATTACCAAGACGGTAAAACTTCTGGCTCCTCCCCGCGCGATATCTGCCCGAAGGGTTGGAGGCTTCCGTGGTCTAACGATTACGGCACTGCCAGTGGTAGCTCATATCGTTACAATGGTAGCGCAGAACTTTACAAACTAGCCCTAGCCTACAATAGCACCACCTCTTCCATCTGGACTAACTACATCGCCCCAACCAGCACTGGCTCAAGCACTCCATATACTTCTAATGCTACCGTCCGCCAAAACATGGTCGCTGGCGACTCCGGTTCCCTAGATAGGTTTGCCAGCAACGGAGCTGCAGGCTTTACTTACGCCGGCAACTACAATGGCACTACGTTGTACAACGTTG
>CAYRGP010000049.1:0-4806 GCA_964423995.1 uncultured Candidatus Saccharibacteria bacterium | reverse complement strand
GTGAAGTCGTTCGAGGGGGAGATTCGGCAGAGGGTGCCGGCATTTTCGGCGGTGAAGATTGGGGGAGTGAGGGCGTATAAACTGGCGCGAAAGGGAGAGAAAGTGGAGATGCCGGAGAGAACGGTGACGATTTACGAAATAAATATTATAGATTATAAATGGCCGTATTTAAAAATCGATGCAAAGGTCTCGAGTGGGACGTATATTCGGACTTTAGGCGAGGATATTGGAGAGAAATTGGGGGTGGGCGGATACCTGACTGAGCTTGTGCGGACGGAAATTGGAGAGTATAAGTTGGAGGATGCGATACCTTTGGAAGATTTTATGAAAAATGAAGAGTTACTACTCGAGCAGAGCTAGAGAAAAATCCCCCGCTATAAGAGCGGGGGAAGAAGTTTATACTGGTATATCAAAAGCCTCTTTGAGGTCTTTCGTAAAGTACAGAACTTCGGGTTTTTCTATCTCTGCCTTGAAGTGTTTAGACTTCGGCAGAGGGAGGCCTAAGAAATTGATGAAATTGCCGAGGAGTATTTTTGTTGTGTCAATATACTCCAACTTTTTGCCATACTCCGATGTTTCCGAGACTCTCCGAACGCACTCTTGGTACAAGCTGTAGCCATTATAGTTACAGACTTTATTTTGATCTTCCAGAAATGCGTGGAAACAAGCGATGAACATCTTTTTGTAGAAGACATCCAAGGTGATTTTAGCTTCGGCGATGAAGCTGTTCAGAGGTACGCCTTCATACCTCGTGGGTACGAGCTCGTAGATAGTTAAATCTCGTTCCGCATCATACTTGGGGAAGAGGGGCGTAAAATTGATGAGCTTACCGCCCTTCTGTTTTCTAATCGCTGTCTGCATTTTGGTCTGCACAGCGTTCCAAATTTCGATGACAGGGTCATCAAGATCTGGGTTGATGGCCAGATGGCCTTGGATAGTGATTGAGCCAATGCCGCTTTTTTGGTCAAACTTAATAGCATTGCTCTTGATACTAGGTTTACTACTTCTATTCATCTTTTACCTCCTGTTAAAGAACGACGCAACCTGTCTATTTTAGCATGAATTGACGAATTTTTCAAGGGGTGATAGAATAGTTATAGTAACTTAAAAAAGGGAAAATGGCGGATAAATTTCTTGGACCGAAGGTTAAGGTCGAGGGCATTTATCTGGTATTTTCCCGAGAAAGGTGATTTTTATGGATATCATAAATCCAAAGGGGTTAAAAACAACAATTGTAGAGACAAACTGGGAGGGGAGGAAACTAAGTCTAGAAGTAAATAGAGTAGGGTTTCGAACGACTTCCTCGGTGATGGTGCGCTATGGCGATACAGTGGTTTTAGGGAGCGTAGTGGTTTCGAAGGATCCGGTACAGCAGGATTTCTTCCCGCTCTCGATTGATTATGAAGAAAAATTTTATGCAGCTGGTAAAATTTCTGGTTCAAAGTTTTTGAAAAGGGAGGGGAAGCCGGCGGATGAGGCGATTTTGGTCGGGCGGTTGATTGATAGGCCGATTAGACCGTTGTTTCCGAAGGGCTACAGACAAGAGGTACAGGTGGTGGCGACGGTGCTTTCGATGGACCCGAATTTTCGCCCAGATGTAGTGGGGATGGTGGCGGCGTCTTCGGCGCTGTTGAATGCAGGGGTGCCGTTTGATGGACCGGTAGCGGGCCTGAGAATTGGCCGAGTGAACGGCGAGTTCAAGGCGTTCCTGAGCCCAGAAGAGAGAGAAAATTCTGATTTGGACCTCGTAGTAGCTGTACGGGGAGATAAAGTGATGATGGTGGAGGCGGGAGCGAAGGAAGTCCCTGAGGAAGTCATTATTGAGGCGATGAAATGGGCGGTGAAAGAATGTCAACCGGCTCTGAAACTTCAGGAAGAGCTAAGGAAGGCGGTGAGTGTCGCGGAGAAAGAATATGAGCTAGTGTTGCCGGATGAGAGCATCCAGGAAAAAGTGGACGCTTGGGCGATGAAACATTTCGGCGAGAAGGGGAGTGTGATTCGGGGGAATGTGTTGGAGAGAGCAGAGATTTGTGACAAATTGCGTAGTGATATGGATACGGAGTTTGCGGATGAGCTCGGCGAGGGGGAGACGCTAGAGGAGAAGTTGGCTGATTACAAAGAAAAATATGCGACGGAATATCATGATGCCTTCGAGTTGGCGGTACACCACGAAGTTCGGCGGGCGATTATCGAGGATGGGGTGCGTCCGGATGGGCGGAAATTGACAGAGGTTCGGCCGCTATCTTCACAGGTTTCGATTTTGCCAAGAACGCATGGCTCCTCGCTCTTTACCAGAGGTTTAACTCAAGCGATGAATATTGTGACGTTGGCACCGTTGTCGTTTGCGCAGATTGTGGACACAATGGAAGTAACAGATGGTGAGCGGAGATATATGCATCATTACAATGCGCCATCTTATACGATTGGTGAGATTGGGCGGCTAGGTTCGCCGGGGCGCCGCGAGGTGGGGCATGGATATTTGGCGGAGAGAGCGCTGTTGCCGGTACTACCTTCTAAAGAAGAGTTCCCGTATGCGATTCGGAGCGTGACTGAGATTATGTCTCAGAATGGCTCCACTTCTATGGCTGCGACTTGTTCTTCTTGTCTAGCTTTGATGGATGCGGGTGTGCCTCTTGTGCGTCCAGTTTCTGGCGTGGCGATGGGGCTGATGGTAGATGTACCAAAGGGCGTAGAAATTACGCCGGCTGATATTGACAAGGCTTATGTACTGACGGATTTGATGGATGCAGAAGATTTTGCTGGCGACATGGATTTCAAAGTGACTGGTACGACCGAGGGCGTGACGGCTCTGCAAATGGATATGAAAGTCCATGGTCTCCCAGTAGATATTTTGGAAAAAGCCATCAAGCAATCGCACGAGGGCAGAATGTTTATTTTGGAACATATGCTGTCGGTTTTGCCGGGGCCAAGAGAGAAGATTTCGGATTTTGCGCCGCAAATTGAGAAAGTCCAGATTAACCCATCTAAGATTGGAACGGTGATTGGCAAGGGTGGGGAGACAATTAATAAGATCGTAGAAGAAACCGGTGCGCAAGTTGATATTGACGACAGTGGGTTAGTGACGATTTCGGGGACGAATCCAGAGGCTATTTCAAAGGCTGTGGATTGGGTGAAGTCTCTAGTAGAAGAGCCGGAAGTAGGGAAGATTTATAAGGGTAAAGTGGTGTCGATTAAAGATTTCGGAGCTTTTGTGAATATTCTTCCGGGGATTGACGGGATGCTCCATATCTCCCAGATTAGAGATGAGAAGGTAGCTAGAGTAGAGGACGTTCTGCACGTGGGGCAAGAGGTGAATGTGAAGCTGACTGCGATTGATAACCGCGGGAAGTTGAGTCTTTCCATGAAGAAAGTTGTACAACCATAATAATTCTTTTTATGGTATAATTGTTTTATGGCAAGGAGGAAGACCACAAAACGCAGTTCGGCTACGAAAAGGGGGAGAGTAGCGAAGAGTCCGACGCCGAAGAAGGCAGCGGAGACGCCGAGTGGTTTTTGGCGGCAAGTGCTAGCGGTGGTGCTGATTATTTTGGCGGTGGTGGTGGTTTTCATGTGGTTTGGGACGGGAGGGAAGTTCCTAGACTCTATCCATAGAGAGGCGATGAGGCTGTTTGGGCTGACGATTTATCTTTTGCCGGCGGTCTTAGTCTACATTGCGATTAGTATTTTCAGGGCGGAGGGGAATAAAATCTCGCCGAGAATTGTGATTTCGTCGATTTTGATGTTGATATGGTTCATAGGTCTGTTTGGGGTGTTTAGCAATGGTGGGACTATCGGCGCTGAGATGGATAAATTTATGACGGGGAATTTGGGGTCGGTGGCGGCAGTGTTGATATATGTGTTGTTGATATTTGTGACAAGTATTTTCATTCTACAAGTTTCGCCGATGACGGTGTTCGCGAAAGTGACAGGGAAGAAGAAGGAAGATGACAAGGACGGCGAAATAACGATTGACGCGCCGGTGGCGAAAAATGAGCTAAAGATTTCGGGGGAGACTAGACCTGATAAAGAAAAGAAGCCGAAGAAGAGATTTGGGCTTTTGAAGAAAGAGTCAATAAAAAAGAGCGAAGAAAAGAAGGAAACGGCTGCGCCGAAGGCGGAGAAAGCGCCGGGAGCGTTGGTGTCGGTGAGCGATCCGGATTGGAAGATGCCGCCGATTTCGTTGCTCGAAAAGGTTTCATCGCCGGCGGACCCGGGGAATGTGCAACAGAATGCCTTTATTATTAAATCGACTTTGGCAGATTTTGGAATTGATGTAGAGATGGACGGGGCGAATATTGGGCCGAGGGTGACTCAGTATACATTGAAGCCGCCGGCCGGGGTGAATCTCTCGAAGATTTTGGCGAGGGACAAAGAGTTGGCTTTGAATTTGTCGGTGGCAAAGGTGCGTATTGAGGCGCCGATTCCGGGGACGTCGTTGGTGGGGGTAGAAATACCGAATGCGAAACCAGCAGCGGTGGGGCTCCGGACTCTTCTGGAAAGCCCAGAGTGGAAAGATAACGACGATCCGCTATCCTTTGCAGTAGGGAAAGATATTTCGGGCAAGCCGGTGGTGGCGAATCTTGCGAAGATGCCGCATCTTCTGATTGCGGGGACGACCGGTTCTGGTAAATCGGTGATGACGAATGTGATGATTGTGTCGCTTCTTTATCGTAATTCTCCGTCTGATTTGAAATTTATTATTATCGACCCGAAGAGGGTAGAGATGGTACAATACGCGGGAATTCCGCATCTTCTGACGCCGATTATTTCGGAGACGGCGGAGGCGGTGTCGGCGCTGAAGTGGGC
>CAYRGP010000048.1:0-4827 GCA_964423995.1 uncultured Candidatus Saccharibacteria bacterium | reverse complement strand
GGGGGGGGGGTATACTCTTATTAATGGTTATGGTTGGTTGAGAACCATGCATTAAAAAATAACAAATAATAGACTAGGAGGTCTATGGGTCATATTAATAACAACGAAAATCGCAGTGAAAGTAAATCTTTGAACTTTTTGATGGGTTCTGGAGCTAAAATTTCTTCGATGGGCTCCAGCATCCATCAAGGAGCTCAAATTTTTAGACCCATGAGATTTGGGCTCCTCACCTCCGGGAATAAAGGTTCCGTTAAGAATTTTAGCTTAGTAATTTTTGGATTGCTAGCTATTGTCGTTGGTGGGCTATTCGTTTCCCATTCCGCTTATGCTGCTTCTTATGTCAATGTTTCTTCTGGCGGTTCTGGCGGGACAGAGGGGGTAATATCTCTTGGTAAGATTCGCCCGTCTTCTACTGGCTCTCTTGCTACCGGAAATGATACCCTGACGGTCCATACTGATTGTTCGGCTGGCTATAAAGTCTATGTTTCTGGACAGAATGGCAAGACCACTAATCTTATCAATCAATATGCCTCGGACCTTTCCAACCCTTCCGCCTCGGACATTATCTCTGCCTCTTCCGGCACTATTGCTAGCCCGGCAGTATTATCTGCCAATACTTGGGGGATTAGCGGCAGTAGTACCGATATTGAGAATCATCTTTATGCTGGTCTCCCGGCTTATGCGGACGCTACTAGCACCGCTCTTGTCACTAAAACTAACGTAGAAGAAGAATCCACTGTGCCGATTTATTATGGTGTAAAAGCTAATACCGCTATTAATCCCGGTACCTATAAAGGCGATATATTATATACAGTTTTGATGGATTCTTCTTGTATTCCCTATACGGTAGAATTTAGCCCAAATGTAGAAGACGAGAGTACAATCACTGGCGAGATGTCTGCCCAATCCATTTTGCCTAATTCCGCTACTGCCCTCACCGCCAATACCTACAAGCGCTCTGGTTATGCTTTCCTTGGCTGGAGTACTGCTCCAGAAGGTAAAACTGGCGATGCCGTAGATGGTATCGGTACCGAGGCGGATGTAGATTATGAGGATAAAGAAGAAGTAGAAAACTTAACTACTGGCGGTTCCTCCATCACTCTTTACGCCATCTGGGGAGACCTTGGTGGTGACATGCAAGGCTGGACCGGGTGTAGTAAGATGTCCGATGGCGACACCACCGAGCTTACCGACCTCCGTGATGGTACCGTTTATGAAGTCAAGAAATTCGGAGACGAATGTTGGATGACGGAAAACCTCGTCCTCGGCCACGATAAGGGCTACGCTCTTACCTCCGAGCTCACCAACATCCCATCTAACGACGACGGCACTCTCAGCAACAACGGTACTTATTATCTCCCACAGGCCGGCTATAGGGGTGCATTAAATAGCTCATCCACTTCTGGTGCTCCTACCTTCAACGGTAGCAACGACAGTCAAGCCCAGGTCCAATACCGCGCCGCGGGCAGTACCGGCGATCAATCCAGCTCTGGCACCCTCGGCCAAAGTACCGGCTACTACAACTTCTACGCCGCCACCCTTGGTTGCTCCTACTACCAAGACGGTAATAGTAGCTGTCGCTCTGGCTATGTAGCTAAAGACATCTGCCCGAAAGGCTGGCAACTCCCAGCTGGTGGCAGTAATACCACTAAATCTTGGGTCTCCCTCGACAAAGCCCTAAATGGCTACAGTGCCGGCTCTAACCGTACAGATACCACTGCTAGAGATAGGTTCTTAAATGATGCGGGCTTCCTCTACTCCGGCTACTACGGCAGCTCCCAGCTGTACGGCGTCGGCTCGAACGGCTACTGGTGGTCTTCTACCGTCTTCAATACCAACAACAGCTACTACCTGTACCTGTATTCCTCTGGCTACGTCTACCCGCAGACTTACTACAACAAGTACTACGGCTTTGCCGTGCGTTGTGTGGCGCAGGATGTCGCTACCATCACCTTTAACGCCAACGGCGGTACTGGCGAGATGAGCCCGCAAAGAATTTATGAGAATGACGACGCCACGCTGAAGTCTAACACCTTCACTCGCGACGGTTACATCTTCCTCGGTTGGAGTGAGGATGCTAACGCTACCACCGCTACTTATACTAATGGCGCCTCCGCCTCTGACCTCGTCTCCCGTGGTGGTAACATCACCCTCTACGCCATCTGGGAAGAAGTCCAAGATATGCAGGGATGGTCTGGTTGTAGCGGACTGTCGACAGGGGGTATTGCGAGACTAAAAGACACCCGCGACAACAAAGTCTATACCATCAAGAAACTACCAGACGGCAAATGCTGGATGATCGACAACCTCACCATCTCCGCCACCGGTATGGTCGTAGACTCTCTCGACAACACCAACACCAACATCCCATCTAGCGATACCAATAAGTACTATCTCCCGCCACAGAACGCGCGCTATACCTCCGGCAACTCCATCACCAACTCTGCCGTAAAGACCGCCAGCACCGCTGTAAACTTCGGCAGCAGCTACAGCAACCAACCACAGGTCGGCTACAGAGCTAAGAACACTACTGACAATAATACCGGCAATCCCGTACCCGAAAACACCGCCTATTACAACTTCTACACTGCCTCCCTCGGTTTCTCCTATTACAACGATGGCAAAACTTCCGGCTCCACTCCGCGCGATATCTGCCCGAAGGGCTGGAGACTCCCATGGGTAAGCGATAGTGGCAGTACAAGCACCGGCACTGGAGACATGTATACCCTCGCCCTCTCTTATAATAATAACTCCAATGTCTGGTCTAATTACATTACTCCAGGTAGCTCTAGCTCTAACTTCCCATCTACTTCTAACGCCACCGTCCGCCAGAACATGGTCGCCGGAGACTCTGGCTCCCTAGACCGATTCGCCAGCAACGGCGCTGCAGGCTTTACTTACGCCGGCTACTACGATGGCACTACGTTGTACCTCGTTGGGGCGCGCGGGCTCTACTGGTCTTCCTCGGTTTACGATACCGGCAACAGTTACTACTTAAACTTCGTTACCGCGGATGTGAGCCTCCAGAACGGCTACGGCAAGTACTACGGGTTCGCTGTACGGTGCGTCGCTATCGAGAATGTGACAGTGAATTATGATGCTAATGGCGGAACTGGTACGGTTATCTCTACTACTTCTACTGATAATAAACCTAGTACGCAAATTACTCTCCCGAACAACACCTATACAAAAACAGATTACATTTTTGCCGGTTGGAGTCAAGACCAGAATGCTACTGACGCAACTTTTACAGATGGACAGACTGTTCCTGTAACGTCGCTTACGATTTCAAACGGTGCAGTAACTCTCTATGCAGTTTGGAAAGAGCCATGTTATATTTCCGATGCGCAAGGTTGTAAGCTTGTTGATGGCAGAACTTGGATTTACGGTAACAGTGGCAGTAGCTCTAAGTATTTTGATTCGTTGCTGTCAACTTGCCCAAGTGGTTACAGTTTTCCAACGATTGCTGTATTTGATGATCTTGTGCAGGCTTATGGAGGGACTCAGTATAGTGGTGGTGGCCGTTCTGGCTTCCGGGAAACTACTGGAGCACTTTATAGTGCACTTGGGCTTTCATCGGGTGATCGCATGTTCTGGGCTAAAGGCGGTGACTATTTTCTGTACGTTGACAGTGTCTCATCTGATTCTTCTAACGTGCGTAACTCATATGGCATGATTTACTTCAATTATGTACTTTGTTATAAATAAGTTCACTGCTTTTGCTGATATTTGGGTAAATCTTTCTGGATTTTACACTAGACGGTTTTTGGCTTGATTAGAATAATTGTAGGGCTAATGTCTGAGCTCAAATAGGTTGTGGGTACTTCGTCTCGTTTAGGCTAGTTAAGCTGATTGTTCCCACTATAAGTATATTTTCGCATAGAAAAGCGAATAAAAAACCGTTGTGGAGATTATTAAATTGTGCTATTATTAATATGTAGAATAATTTTAATAATAAATAAGGATTTAATAATGGTGGGCAGAGAGGGTAAAACATCGGTGAGTGTGGCGGTGACGAGCGTGGGACAGGTAACGATTCCGAAGATGTTTCGGGACGCGTTGGGGATAAAAGACCGAGTGAATATAAGGAGAAGGGGCGATGAAATAGTTATTCAGAAGGCGAAGACAGGAGAAGAGATTTTTGCGGAGATTGATTCAATGTGGACGCCGGAGCAGAGGGAGCGGATAAAGGCGAATGCCGGGAAGCTCGCGAAGGAACTGATTGCAGAATCTCTTGAGACGCCAGAGGGGCAGGAATACTTCCGGCAGACTTTTATGGGAGGGCTCGAGGATGAAGAATAATCGATTTAATGTCCTAGATACAAATGTTATATTGAGAGCCATAATTAACGACATACCGAGCCAGGCGAAAAAGGCGAGGAGATTATTCGACAGCAACGAGAGGATTTTCTTCATTTCTGAGCTAGTGCTGGCGGAGTGTTTTTATGTTTTACAGACTGAGCCGTATAGCTTCCCGAAAGAACAATCTATAAGACTCATAAGGGGGATTTTGAGCTTGCCTAGGGTGGATTATGACAGGGCGGTGATAGATCCGGCGATAGATTTTTATGCGGAACATCCGGCGCTCTCGTTTACGGATTGCTATCTGAAATGTTTCGCGGAGAACAGGGAAATAACGCCAGTTTGGACGTTCGATAAGAAATTGGTCGGGCAGTCTGGGGGCATAGCAAAGATAGTTGGATAGGGCGAGGGGTTTGGGTTTTTGGTCTTTGGCCTTTGGTCTTTGGTCTTTGGTCTCGGAAATCTTTAGTTTATAAGGGTTTGCGATATAAAAAAATCCCCGAAGGGGTTTGGTGCAGGTAGACG
>CAYRGP010000047.1:0-4901 GCA_964423995.1 uncultured Candidatus Saccharibacteria bacterium | reverse complement strand
GCTCGTAAATCCCTGGGTCGTTAAAGTTCCCTTCCGTCCGAATTCTATTCCATACCGTAGCATTATTATGTGAGGTACCATTCCCGCCATACGCGATGTCTAACTGCGCATAGTCACCGTTCGTGTTACCACTTGGCAACTTCCACCCCGCCGGGCAAACCACTATCGCCGCATTCCAAGAGTAGTAGGCACCGTTGTCTTTATTACCATTGTACCGCGCCTGTAGCTCATTCATAGAAGACGTGGAGAACCCATACCCGAAGCTAATCGTACCATTCCCCTGCGATAGCGCCGTCGTCACCGTCGCGCTACCAGAGGTCTTTGAGTTCGTACCCATATCTGTAGTCCCTGTAAATCTCAGGTTCTGGGTCATCCAAACTTTGCCATCTTCGAGCCGTTTCACCGTATATGTCACATTATCACGCTTATCCTTCAATGTCGCCGAATCGCCCTTATTTAGTAGCATCGTACTACTATCAAAGTCTTGCATATAAATAACCTGCCATATTGCATAGAGCGTAATATCTTCATTCACCGTAATTACCTGCTCATCTGTATAGGTTGCAGCCGAGGCATTCTGCGTTGTCGACCAACCAAGGAAGTCGTAACCGCTACGCGTATAGGTATTCTTCCGAATCTTCGTACTCTGCCCCTTCGCTACTACCATCGGCTCCATCGCTGTCCCGGCCCCACCGTTAGCATTAAGTGTCACTGTCTTCTCCTCATAATCTGCGATACACCTTACCGGATACCCTGTATACTTCGTATACTCATCCAAACGCACGTTAGTATTGCTCTGGAACATTATTCTGTAGCCCATATCAGTACTCTCGTTAGCATTGCGGGACCAGTAAGCGCCACCCGTACCCGAGCTGTTCAACGAAGAGCCTATGTACCAACCACTCTTCCAGAAGTCCCCTTCTGCACTACTGCCAATAAACTTGTCGTATGGTGTTGTACTCACCGTACCCGTCCCACCATATATCGTATAGAGGGCATCAAACTCGCCGTTCGTACCTCTGCTCGGCAGGTGCCATCCAGCCGGACAGACACTCTGCGCCGCCGTCCATGAATAGTATGTGCTATTACTACTTTCATTATATCGGTACTGCGCCAGAGTCGAATCTGAGGTACTGAACGCTACCACCGCCGTGCCGACATCTTCGCCGATATGTTTCATATTCTGAGTCATCCAGACCTTTCCGTCTGAGAGCCTCTTTACTGTATAGGTTATACCATCACGCTTATCGTATAATGTCTTCGTCTCACCCACCGTAGTCAACTCGGTGTCTTGATCAAAGTCTTGCATGAGCTCGCCCTTTGGCGACCAAACCGCATAGAGTTCCATATCTGAAACGACCGTAATTGTCTGCCCGCTCGTATACTCTGCCGTAGTCGCCGAATCAGAAGTAGCAAAACCTAAGAAGTTGTAAGCCGGGTTCTCAAAGCCATTCGTAAGCATTATACTCTGGCCCTTCTCTACCGTCACATCCGCCATCGTCCCCGTTCCGCCATTTGCATCGAAGGAAACCGTTTCGGTCTCATTCGCTACACAACGAACCGGATAGCCGTTATACTTCTGGTATTCATCAAGATACACTAGATCACCAGAATTAGAGAAGTATAATCTATAGCCGACATCTGTATCCTTCTCCGTAGAGGACCAATAGAAGCCGTTATCCCCTGCACTATTCAAAGTCGAACCTGCATAATAGCCACCCGCTTTGAAATCACCCTCAGAGCTATTACCTGTAAAGCTACTGTATGGCGCTGTGCTAGATGTCCCAGTACCGCCATAGAGTGTATAGAGCCTATCGAATTCACCGCTCGTTCCTCTACTTGGCAAGTGCCATCCATTCGGACAGACATCCTGCGCCGCCGTCCAAGAATAATACGTACCATAAGTGTCATTACCATACCGATATTGGGCCAAAGTAGTATCATAGGTACTAAACTCTGTCACTGCGGACCCCGCATCGCTATCAACGTATCTTAAGTTCTGCGTCATCCAAACCTTACCATCCGAGAGTCTCTTCGCAGTGTATAGACCGCCATCTCTCTGATCAATTAACGTTGTACTATCGCCGACATTTGGAATCGACACTTTCGCATCAAACTCTTGCATGTAATTAGCCTTCCAAACCGCATACAGCGTAGTTGCCTTCGTAAATGACACCGACTGGCCATCCGCATACTTTGCCTCTGTAGCGTTATCCGTCAGCGCCCAACCAACGAAGGTATATCCGGTCTTTGCAAAAGTGTTCCTCGGCAACGTCTGGCGCACACCTTTCTCGAAACTTTGCGCCGCCATCGTCCCCGTCCCACCATTAGCATCAAACGACACCTTCGCGTCATCATCCGCCACACATCTCACCGAAGAAGCTGAGTATTTATATTGTCCAGCGTATGTCGCATATACCGCATTGGTTGCCGTAATCGCGAATGTCTGTGCTTGTGTAGAATTAGTCTCAGTTGAGGAGAAGTAGAATGCATAGTTCGCCTCTTTCAAAGTAGCACCTCCACCAGCATAATCGCCAGCTCTAGCAAAGGCCGGACCACTCGTTGCAGTTAATGTAGCGGCCGTATTATAATTAGTATAAATCATTGCAAATTCAGTTCGGCTTGGCAAATGCCAACCCGCTGGACAGACATTAAGCGCTGCATTCCAAGTGTAATAGGCGCCATAAGTCTTATTACCGTTGTATTTTGCTTCACTGTTATCAGTTGTCGCAAAGCTATTCACCAGATTCACCGTGCCGTCTCCTTGAGATAATGCACTAGTCGTTGTGAAACTCGTTCCTGCTGTCGATGCTGTAGCATCTGGGTCGGTACTAGTTCCAATATATCTCAAGTTCTGCGTCATCCAGACCTTTCCGTCCGAAAGCCTTTTTACTGTATACTTACTCTGATCTCTTCTATCCGTCAGCTCTGCCGAATCGCCCGTATTCGGCAACATACTACTTTCGTCAAAGTCCTGGATGAAGAACACATTCGGCTGATCGCCTACGCATCTTACGCTCGCATAGCTACTTTTTGTATAGGCATACGTAGGATCAACTAGATAACTAGCATTTATATGCAAACCATAGCCTTCACTACTGTCTACTTCCGTCGTGGTCCAATACAGCAATCTAGCATTATACCAAGTTCCAGGATATGTGCCATAAATACCCGCCATCGTTAAACCTGGCCAGTTCCCTGTTGTCAACTGGTAATTTTGCTGTGCAGTCTGATCCGTTCTTCGAGCACCATTATACCCATAAGCTTTATCTAATGCGGAAAATTCACCGCTCGAACCACCGCTCGGCAAATGCCATCCAGTCGGGCAAACATTCTGCGCTGACACCCAATTATAATAGGCCCCGTATTCTGGAGTATCCGAAACTGTAGCCGCACCTGTCACATAAGCAAGGTTTTGCGTCATCCAAACTTTCCCGTCCGGAAGTCTTTTTACGGTATAACTCTTACCATCTCGCCTATCATAATATGTCCCCGTATCACCAATCGTCCTTAGATCAATCGCATCATTAAAATCTTGCAGATATTTCTTCCTCTCGCCGCCGGTAATACACCGAATCGGGAAACCGTTACGTGCGCCACTCGTGTTCACCGGATTCACCCGATTACCATCTGTGTATATACCCAGGCTATTCGAGTTCCCCGAGCCGACTCCTGTCGCCGACCAGTACAATGAATACGTCGTCGTGTAATCTAGCGAGCCACGCACAAAACCCGTGAGCGGGAAGAAGTCTATCATATTAGCATAAGTACTAGAATCTGGCGTATTTGCACCAGTTCCGCCCCAAGCCTTATCTAGATCCGCGAAGTCGCCAATCGCCCCGCCCGTCGGCAATCTCCAACCCTTCGGACAAATACTCGAAGTCGTAATCACCGCCGTGGTGCTATACGTCCCCGTTCCCGCCGTCGCTGTATACCAGTTGTAGTAGCCGCCATTATCCGCTATGTAGGCCGCCTTCGTGTTGTCGCAAGCACTGTCACCATCTGTGCACCAGCCCGTGCTACCACTCTGCGCAATCTCCGTCATGTCAAATGACGATACGTCCTCCAAATTCGTATCGGCCGAGGTCAATACTTTCCCTGTAATTCCTAGGTTCTGTTTCATCCAGACCTTCCCGTCCTCTAGACGCTCTACGGTATAGGATTTGCCATCGCGAAGGTCATACAGCGTCTTGCTATCGCCCGCGTTCGGAATCTCGGAAGCTTCATTAAAATTCTGCATATACTCTGGCTTGGTCGTGTTAGCGATACAACGCACGCTATTCTGATACGCGTCCTTCGGCATCGTATCGAGCGCCGGATGGACCCTGCCATCTGGTTGGTAACCATTGAAATGGTACACACTATCACTATCCGCCGGGTCATCTGTGCTCGTCCAGAGATAGACCAAATCCCCATCATACCTTAGTGTATCGCCCTCATATCGCCCCGCGAGTGCCAAGCCCGGATACCCTCCGGCCGTACTTACGAAGTTCGCAAACGATGTATTATCATTCCTGTTCGTCCCCGCCAACGGGTCGTCTGGGTTAATCGCCTTATCTAGAGCGACAAAATCCCCGTTCGTTCCGCCGGTCGGCAATCTCCATCCTGTCGGACAGACCGACGCTGCCGCCTCCCAGAAATAGTAAGCGCCATACGCTGTATTTTCAGAAACCTTAGTCGCTGTCGCCTCATACGCTATGTTTTGTGTCATCCAAACGTTCCCATCTAGGAGTCTCTTCACCGTATAAGTCTTACCGTCCCTCTCATCATAAAGCGTCTTAGTATCACCCACTCCGGGCAACTCTGCACTCTGGTCAAAATCTTGCATAAACTCGCCCTTCGGGCTCCAAACCGCATAAAGCGTCTTCGTGACGCTTTGAGATTCATTAATATCTGTTACT
>CAYRGP010000046.1:0-5129 GCA_964423995.1 uncultured Candidatus Saccharibacteria bacterium | reverse complement strand
GCTCGTAAATCCCTGGGTCGTTAAAGTTCCCTTCCGTCCGAATTCTATTCCATACTGTCGCATTATTATGCGAAGTGCCATTCCCGCCATAGGCAATATCTAGCTGCGCATAGTCACCATTCGTATTCCCGCTCGGCAACTTCCAACCAGCTGGACAGACCACCGTCGCCGCATTCCAAGAGTAGTAGGCGCCATTAGCTTTATTACCGTTGTAACGCGCTTGGAGCAAGCTAGTCGAAGTCGTAGAGAATCCTGAGACGAAACTAATCGTACCATTGCCTTGCGACAACTCCGTAGAAACCGTAGTACTACCAGAAGTCTTAGAGTTCGTATTCATATCCTTCGTCCCTGTAAATCTCAGGTTCTGAGTCATCCAAACCTTGCCATCTTCGAGCCGTTTCACCGTATATGTCACATTATCACGCTTATCCTTCAATGTCGCCGAATCGCCCTTATTTAGTAGCATCGTACTACTATCAAAGTCTTGCATATAAATAACCTGCCATATTGCATAGAGCGTAATATCTTCATTCACCGTAATTACCTGCTCATCTGTATAGGTTGCAGCCGAGGCATTCTGCGTTGTCGACCAACCAAGGAAGTCGTAACCGCTACGCGTATAGGTATTCTTCCGAATCTTCGTACTCTGCCCCTTCGCTACTACCATCGGCTCCATCGCTGTCCCGGCCCCACCGTTAGCATTAAGTGTCACTGTCTTCTCCTCATAATCTGCGATACACCTTACCGGATACCCTGTATACTTCGTATACTCATCCAAACGCACGTTAGTATTGCTCTGGAACATTATTCTGTAGCCCATATCAGTACTCTCGTTAGCATTGCGGGACCAGTAAGCGCCACCCGTACCCGAGCTGTTCAACGAAGAGCCTATGTACCAACCACTCTTCCAGAAGTCCCCTTCTGCACTACTGCCAATAAACTTGTCGTATGGTGTTGTACTCACCGTACCCGTCCCACCATATATCGTATAGAGGGCATCAAACTCGCCGTTCGTACCTCTGCTCGGCAGGTGCCATCCAGCCGGACAGACACTCTGCGCCGCCGTCCATGAATAGTATGTGCTATTACTACTTTCATTATATCGGTACTGCGCCAGAGTCGAATCTGAGGTACTGAACGCTACCACCGCCGTGCCGACATCTTCGCCGATATGTTTCATATTCTGAGTCATCCAGACCTTTCCGTCTGAGAGCCTCTTTACTGTATAGGTTATACCATCACGCTTATCGTATAATGTCTTCGTCTCACCCACCGTAGTCAACTCGGTGTCTTGATCAAAGTCTTGCATGAGCTCGCCCTTTGGCGACCAAACCGCATAGAGTTCCATATCTGAAACGACCGTAATTGTCTGCCCGCTCGTATACTCTGCCGTAGTCGCCGAATCAGAAGTAGCAAAACCTAAGAAGTTGTAAGCCGGGTTCTCAAAGCCATTCGTAAGCATTATACTCTGGCCCTTCTCTACCGTCACATCCGCCATCGTCCCCGTTCCGCCATTTGCATCGAAGGAAACCGTTTCGGTCTCATTCGCTACACAACGAACCGGATAGCCGTTATACTTCTGGTATTCATCAAGATACACTAGATCACCAGAATTAGAGAAGTATAATCTATAGCCGACATCTGTATCCTTCTCCGTAGAGGACCAATAGAAGCCGTTATCCCCTGCACTATTCAAAGTCGAACCTGCATAATAGCCACCCGCTTTGAAATCACCCTCAGAGCTATTACCTGTAAAGCTACTGTATGGCGCTGTGCTAGATGTCCCAGTACCGCCATAGAGTGTATAGAGCCTATCGAATTCACCGCTCGTTCCTCTACTTGGCAAGTGCCATCCATTCGGACAGACATCCTGCGCCGCCGTCCAAGAATAATACGTACCATAAGTGTCATTACCATACCGATATTGGGCCAAAGTAGTATCATAGGTACTAAACTCTGTCACTGCGGACCCCGCATCGCTATCAACGTATCTTAAGTTCTGCGTCATCCAAACCTTACCATCCGAGAGTCTCTTCGCAGTGTATAGACCGCCATCTCTCTGATCAATTAACGTTGTACTATCGCCGACATTTGGAATCGACACTTTCGCATCAAACTCTTGCATGTAATTAGCCTTCCAAACCGCATACAGAGTCGTCGGTTTATCAAACGCCACCGCCTGACCATTCGTATACTTCGCCGTCGTCGCATCTGGCGTCAAAGCCCAACCTATAAAGGTATAGCCAATTCTCGTAAACGTGTTGTTCGGAATCGCCTGCCGCACACCTCTTTCTAGACTCTGCCGTGCCATTGTTCCAGTCCCGCCATTTGCATTGAATACTACGTCGACCCTATCATCCGCCACACATCTGAGCGCAAAGCCCCACTTCTTATTGTCTATCAAGTTAGTTGTCGAATAGATATGCCCAGCCGTCGTCGCCGTACTCGCTGTGCTCGACCAGAAATCGAATCTACTACCGTTTCCTACCCAAGCCGTATCTTCATAATACCCAGCATTCTTCAGGTAGAGCGGGCTAGTATTTACCGTCCTACCGTAGGTAGCCAACAGGCTCGAGAACCCAGTATATGTCGGCAATTTCCAACCTTTCGGACAAACCGAAGAGGCCGCATCGCCGCTAGACGGGTTCGTCCCCGCTGTCGCCGTATAGTAGTTGTAGAAATTACTATTTGCTTCATTATTAGTGGCGAAGACGTGCGAAGAGTTCGGAGTCGTCCCCCAGTTCGTACCATTACTCGTCTGTGCTACCGGCAATGTATAGTCCTCTTCCACATTCGAATCTTCGCTAGTGAGCGTCATTGTATTGCTCGAATCTCCTAATCTTAAGTTCTGGGTCATCCAGACATTTCCATCGCTAAGTCTCGTTACATTATAGGTCTTCTGGTCGCGATTATCCGTCAAAATCGCCGAGTCGCCAGTATTCGGCAACTGCGTGCTTTCGTCAAAGTCTTGCATAAAGAACACATTTGGATGATCCGCAATACAACGCACCGTAAGGCCATAATACTTATAACTCGCCGCCCCGTTCTGTGGATACACATATGTCCTCGGCCCATAATAAGCCAAAGAGTATGCCGAACCATTAGTAGAGCCCGTGGAGGCCCAATAGCCACCATAAGTACCTCGATCTCTCAAGCTAATTTCCATATAGCCTGCTAGCGAAAAGATTGACGCGAAGTTATTATACGTATTAGCATTATCTCGGTTTGCACCATTCCCACCCCAGAGTTTATCTAGGTTGACGAAATCGCCATTAGCACCACCGACCGGTAAGTGCCAGCCTTTCGGGCAGATACTCGAGGAAACCTCGCTCGAGGTCGTAGCATAAGTCCCGCCACCTGCCGTAGCCGAATACCAGTTGTATAATGTCCCGTATGCTGAGTTGTCGCTATTATATGTCAAAGATTGGTTAAAACAATCTGCGCTCTGTTCCCTACACCAACCAGAGCTCGAAGCCGCCAAATTGAAGTTCGATGTCACATCCGATTCTGCCGGAGTCAACGTCATCGGCCCTTCCAGAGCCAAATCTTGCGTCATCCAAACTTTACCATCGATTAAACGTTTTACGGTGTAACTCTTGCCATCACGCTTATCATAATACGTACCCGTATCACCAATCGTTCTTAAATCAATTGCATCATTAAAATCTTGCAAATATTTCTTCCTCTCACCACCCGTAATACACCGAATCGGGAAACCGTTTTGTGTGCCGCTAGTATTCACCGGATTGACACGGCTATCAGTAGTGTAAACGCCTAAGCTATTTGAGCTATTGTTACCTAGACCCGTAGCCGTCCAATACAACGAGTGTGTAGTAGTATTCCCTAGTGACCCATGCACATAGCCCGTCAACGGGAAGAAATTAATCATAGCATTGTAGCTAGCTGCATCTGTCGCGTTCGCTCCTGTACCGCCTAAGGCTACATCGAGCTCTGCGTAATCGCCGCTCGCCCCGCCAGTTGGTAATCTCCAACCTTTCGGACAAATACTATAAGCCACATCACCAACCTTACCATAAGTACCAGCACCAGCCGTAGAAGTATACCAGTTATAATACCCACCGCTTTCTGTCATATATGCGGATGTCAAGTTATTACAAGCACTATTTGTATCTAAGCACCATTCCGAATTCTCAGATTGTGCCACATTTGTCATGTCGAACTCTGCCCCGTCTTCTATGTCGGTATCATTTGCAGTCAGCACCTTCCCTGTAATTGCCAAGTTTTGCTCCATCCAGACTTTGCCGTCTTCCATTCTCTGAACACCGTAGGACTTCCCGTCGCGCAAATCATAAAGCGTTTCTCTGTCGCCTACACTCAAAAGTTCAGTTTCGGCATCGAAATCCTGAATATAATTTGGTTGGTCAGTGTCCGCTACACATCTTATCGGTAGACCAATTTGCTTGCTGTAACTATCGCCACTTGCCGCAACTGTGTCAGTAATCCCATCCAACACTAATTTATAACCATAAGCACCATCGCCAAGCGTTGGGTTCGTCGTTGACGACCAGAAACGTCCAATATCCTGCGTCGTCAAAGTGCTACCATTGTAATAACCTGGATAATTATATTCTGCAACCGTTATCCATTTATTGAACACATTGGTATTTTCATGGCGTACACCGTCACCACCAAAGGCGATATCCAATTTCGAGAAGTCCCCTCCCGACTCACCACTTGGCAATCTCCAGCCCGCCGGACAGACGCTCTGTGCCGCTGTCCAAGAATAGTATGCGCCGTTAGTTCTGCTACCATCATAACGCGCCTGCGCTAAGTATGGATCACTCCCACTTGCAAACGTCTCTACGAAGCTAATTGTCTCGCTCCCTTGCGAGAGTGCTGTTGAAACTGCTACATTGCCACTCGTCTTCGCCGTCGTATCTGTACCATCTCCGCCCGTAAAGCTAAGGTTTTGCGTCATCCAAACATTGCCATCTGGCAGTCTCTTCACTGTATAAGTCTTTCCATCTCTCTTATCATAAAGTGTTTTCGTCTCACCAATTCCGATTAAATCAGTAGATTGGTCAAAATCTTGCATGAACTCGCCCTTCGGGCCCCAAACCGCATAAAGCGTCTTCGTGACGCTTTGAGATTCATTAATATCTGTTACT
>CAYRGP010000045.1:0-5150 GCA_964423995.1 uncultured Candidatus Saccharibacteria bacterium | reverse complement strand
GGCGAAGAAATATCGCTAGGCGATGCAGCTTGTGAGCTGAATAATCTCGCACGCCTTTTGGAGTTTTTGCTTCCAAAACCTGGTGAGAAAGGAGCCTAATGGCTAATTATACGCCCCCGGAGCCGGGAGAAGTGGAGTCCTACATTCAAAGTAAGTGGTCAGACTGTAAAAAAGTTAATGGTGGCAAAGAAATTGCCGCTGCTTGTCCGTTCAATGGTTGCGATGACGACCATAGGAATAATGAAGAATATCACTTTAATATCAACACCGAAACTGGACAATACCATTGTTTCAAATGTAATGAAAAGGGTAACCTTATTACACTGAAGAAACACTTCGGCGATTTACAGAAAAAGTCTACTACGCAATCAGCGCGGAACAAAAACAGAATGCCCACCACCATGTCGAAAGTCGCTGAGGTTTGCCACAATAATTTGCCACCAGAATATCGCAAGTATTTCCAAGACCGTGGCATTACAGACGAAAACATTGATAAATACAAACTCGGATATGGCGAGTTTGACGGCAAGAAGTGGCTAACTATCCCAATTTTTGAAGATGAGAAGAACGGCATTATCAAACTCCGTAAATTACCAGACGATACGAACTCTAACACTCCGAAATATAAAGCAAAGGCCTATGGAAATATTGGTAGCACCGTTTATGGCGGAAAAGAATTACTAAAGTCGCATTCCGACTCAGTGCTAATTTGCGGCGGAGAACTAGATAGAATTATCGCCGAGCAAATGGACTTCGGCATGCCAGTCATTACTAGCACTGCTGGCGAGGGCACTTTTAAGGAAGAGTGGATTAAGTCGTATTTGAGCGATAGAAGGACTATTTATATTTGTCTCGATAATGATGAAATTGGCAAACGTGATGCTGTAAGTTTAGCGGAAAAGATTTCTAATTTATTGCCAGATGTTAGCGTAATGAGCATTCCTATTCCGGAAGAGCTCGGCGATAAAGCCGATATAACTGATGTGAATATGAACGGCTATACAGCCAAAGATTTACTAGAAAAGGCTAACCATGTTGCTGGTGCAATCCCAATCGATACTAGTCTATTCAAAGAAATCACTATTGTTGATTTACAGAAAATCCTAGGTCTAACTATCAAACACGAAGACATAAATAAAGTAGTCGTTTTTCTAACTATGCTATCAGCATACACAGAAGACGACCAATTAAATTTATTTTTAGGCGGCCAAGCTTCGTCCGGTAAGACATACCTAGCAAAAGAAGTTGTCAGGTTCTTCCCAAAAGTTGACGTAAAGCAACTTCATGGAGTGACTCCAAAAGCTTTATTTTACGATGAGAGCACAGCCGTTGACGATAAAACTCGAATTGTAGATTTGGAACGCAAAATTCTCGTTTTTCTAGACCAGCCAAATCAACAAGTATTGGAAAACTTACGGCCACTACTTTCTCACGATGGCAAGGAACTTGAGAGTCTGCTGACAAACCGAAAAAGCGGAACAAACATTGCGGAAAAGGTTTTTCTGCGTGGATATCCTGCTGTAGTTTTCTGTTCTGCCAATATGCGAATGGACGAACAGGAATCAACAAGGTCGTTACTAATTAGCCCAGAAACTACTGCTGAGAAGATTTTGGATGCTATTGATTTTACTGACAAACGCAATTCAGACAAGGGCTATTTTGATGATATTACAAAAAATGACACAGATAGTAAATTGCTAAAAGACCGCATCATTTATATTAAAAACTTACATATCGTAGATATTATTATTCCAGCAGAATACAAAGTCGCTGAGCGTTTCAAAAAGAGTGCTGGAGCACCGCAACCAAAGCACACTCGTCACATTGCTCATATTCATTCATTAATCAAAGCGTTTGCTTTGCTGAATGCAATGTTCCGAGAAAAGCGCGGAAGAGGAATTATTGTTGCTAACCAAAGCGATGTAGATGCTGCCTTCCAAATTTGGGATGCTATCAGCGCTAGTCAGTTGGCCGGTATTGCTCCGAATATCCTAGAGTTTTACAACGATGTCGTAGTGCCAGCTTACAATAAAGCTAATGACGGCAGAACACCTAAAAAGGGCATCACCTATACGGAAATCGAAGAATATTATTACGAGTTACATGGAGTTATGCCGAACCATAATTTTATCCGTAGCCAATGCATTCCGACGCTTTTAGTGGCAAACTTCATTCGCAAGGATAAGGATCCTGACAATGGCAGACAGCAATTAGTTACGCCTTTAGTTTTGCCGAATCCAGCAAACACTTCGCTTCAGGCCGGGCCTAATAATGACCCCGGGGGTATTAGTTTTGACCCCCAGGATTTATCAGAAGAAGAGCGGTCTTATGTAGAGCAGGCAGACTATTATGACGATGATGAGCTAGATTGCTCGGATACCGACTACTATGACGAAGATGACTTATACTCAACTACGAGAGGGGGCAATATGTAGCAATTAAGACCTTACGGCTAAATGATAGTAATTAAGTTGCTGAGAAAAGACACATACTATATAATGATAAATAGTATGTGTCAATCAGCGAGAAAAGGAATACATAATGAATATTCATGTAGATAAGAAAAGCATCAGCTATGTAATCTACGCTCGCAAGAGCACTGAAGATGCAAGCAAGCAGGTTCAGTCTATTGACGACCAAATCCGCGTAATGAAGGCTAGGGCCAAGCGGGATGGGCTTAAAGTAAAGAGGGTGTTTAGTGAGTCTATTTCCGGCGGCCTCGCTGGCAAACGACCAGAATTCAATAAGATGGTCGATTACATTGAATCCGGTAAAGCAGAGGGTGTTCTAGCGTGGAAGCTAGACCGCCTTAGCCGCAACCCGCAGGATAGCGGATACCTACATCAGATGATGAATGACGGCAAGATTAAGTGGATTTTGACTGATGGCAGAGATTATAATTCAGATGACGATATCATGTTTGATGTAGAATCCAGTATGGATGCGAAATTCCGTAAGGATCTAATGAAAAATGTTTGCCGCGGTATTTATTCTAAAGCAGAAAAAGGCTGGATGCCATGTATCCCGCCAATTGGATATATGAACGACTACCGGGAAAAGACTATCGTAAAAGACCCAGAACGCTGGGATAAAGTCCGTCAGCTATTTGACAGATTTTTAACAGGAACCGTGACTGTTGCCGAGCTCACGCGATACGCCGACCAAGAACTAGGATTAAAAACCTATCCTCGTAGGAAGAGTGGCGGAAAAGCTTCATCTCACTCAAGCGTAAGAAATATGCTCACGAACAAATTCTATACCGGAAGGTTCAAATATGGAGCTAAAGAATATGATGGAAATCAGCCTGTGATGCTTTCTGTGCAAGAATACGAACGAATCCAACAGCTTCTAGCGAACCAAAGTCATAATACCCGACCAAAGAAACAGCTTCGTCCATTTATTTTTAGAGGATTGATCAAATGCGGAGAATGCGGATATGCTGTCACTTCTGAAACTAAAACGAAGAAGCAGAAAAACGGTAATGTTCATACTTACACATATTGCCACTGCACCGGAAAGTGTAAAACGCATACGTGCTCACAGAAGAGTATCCATGTTTCAGAAGAGAAGTTAATCGCACAGGTTAAAGAAGAGCTAGCAAAATACACCATCGATGACGACTTCTTTAATTTAGCTATCAAAGCATTAAACGAAGAAGAAGAGATGAAGATTAAAGATCAGAATATGAAAACCCGAGAATTACGCAGACAGTATGATGCTAGAAAAAATGAGCTGGATAATCTCCGTAGGATGCGTTACAAGAACGAAATTACTGACACTGCTTGGTTCAATACGGAATCACAATCTCTAGAGAAAGAGATGGAAAGATTACAGAACTCTATCGATGCAGTAGCTAATGCTGGTAAAGAGTGGCGCAGGGTAGCCGATGACATCTTCCTGTTTGCTAGATATGCGAAAGAAGACTTTGATAGCGGAGATTTGGAGCGTCAGCAATATGTATTGAAGACACTAGGCGCAGAATGGACGCTTCTCGGGTCGAACCTAACATTTACCCCTGTTAAATATCTCGTGCCAATCAAAAAGCCATCTCCGAACTTTCAACTAATACGGAAATGGCTCGAACCTCTAAACAACAGGGGTCAGAGGACGATATTTATGGTCTTATTAAACAATGGTACACCCTGAGGGATTCGAACCCACGACCTTCTGTTCCGAAGACAGACGCTCTAATCCGCTGAGCTAAGGGTGCATACATATATTATAACATATTTACAGCGAATATATAGGGGGCCACTGTCTAAAATTTATGCTAAAATATAAGCATGAATATTTTAGATTACGCCAAAGGTGTGGAAAGATTAGTCGATCCGATGGAGGTTGGCAAAGTTCATCATCTCCAGACTAAAATGAGATTTTTGCCAGTATTTTTACAGAGAAAAATCGTCACTAGCGCCTCGAAAAAGGCCGACAAAATGCCATTCGTAGTCGAACCTTACTGCACGTTTTTGTTTTACAAAATTAACGAGCCGGCAAAAATCCAAAAATTCTTGCCAGAAAAATTCGTCCCCGCGAAAACAGCCGTTTTTAAAAATGGGCCAGAAAAATATTACGGTATCATTTCGATGTTTCGGATTCATACCAGCGTTTTCTGGGGTGCTAGAGCTGAGTTTTACTTAGTGGCAGAGAATTCCGAGACTGGGCTTCTTTCTTGGGTGATGATGGATTATCTTAGCGATACAATTTCTTACGACGAAAAACATGGGCTAAAATCTCCAGACGTAAAACACGCCGTGATGACCACCACTTGCGAAGGCGATTTTATCTGCGACATGAAAAGCCTAGATGCGAAGAAATATATTCGGATGGAGGCCAATTTGAAAGGCTCGAAGATGAAACTTTTAGACGAGCGACTTTGGATCGAAGGTAACACTTCCATTGCCTATGGCCGGCTCGCCGGCGAGCCCGACGGCGATTTGTTTTCGCTGACTTTCTTTCCGGAAGAAATGAAACAAGCTCTAGATATCCCTCTAGCGGGAGTTCGTGTCGCCGATGCGCTCTGTGGCACCGGTAGTATTGGCGCTGAATTAGATCTTGCGCTTACTTTCCCCTTCGCCCAACACATGTTGAGCGACAGCCCCGGCCAGCAGACCCATTATGGCAGCGAGGCAAAACTGCGCACCGCCGTCGAG
>CAYRGP010000044.1:0-5226 GCA_964423995.1 uncultured Candidatus Saccharibacteria bacterium | reverse complement strand
CCCTTGCGCAAAACGTTATCTCTCGCCGCACGCGCCGCTTTCCGCGCTCTCGCCGCTAGTGTAGCCTTCGTTACAATTTTCTTCGCAATCTGGGGGTTTTCTTCTAGGTAATAGCCGAAATACTCGCTCATCACCTTATCGACATAGCCTCGCGCCTCTGGGTTCCCTAACTTGTTCTTGGTCTGACCTTCAAATTCTGGGTTTGGTAATTTAATCGAGATGACCGCCGTTAAGCCTTCCTTGATGTCGTCCCCTGTCAAATTGTCTTCCTTCTCTTTCAAAAGTCCATTTTTTCTCGCGTAATCGTTAATTGTCCGGTTCAACGCCGTTCTAAATCCTACCACATGCGTCCCGCCATCAGGGGTCAAAACGTTATTTGCGAACGGTTTCATTATCTCTGCGAAGCTATCATTATACTGTAAAGCTATCTCTATTCCCGCATCCTCGATCTGCTTATCTACATAGAAGATACTGTCTGATACTACCTCTTTGCCATTATTTAGCCTCTTCACATAAGAAGTGATTCCACCTTCGAAATAAAAGGTTTCCTTTTCCCCTGTCCGCTCATCAAAAGCCGATATCAAAATCCCTTTCGTCAGATACGCCTGATGCCTAGCGTAAGAGAGCACCCAAGCAAAATCAATATCTGTACCATTTTTAAAGATAGTCCCATCTGGATAAAACACTATACAGGTACCCTGTTTTTCGGTTTTACCAATTACCTGTAGGTCTGAAGTCGGTTTACCAGTATCGAATTCAATATGGTGAATCTTCCCATCTCTGTAAACTTCGGCAATCATTCTCTTAGACAAGGCGTTTACCACCGACGAACCCACCCCATGAAGACCAGATGATACCTTATATCCACCATCGCCAAACTTACCGCCAGCATGCAACACCGTCAGCACCGTCTCCAAAGTCGACTTCTTCGTCTTCGGATGGATATCTACCGGAATACCACGCCCATTATCCTCTACTCTGACGCCGCCATCCGCAAGCACCGTAATCTCAATCTTCGAACAATATCCCGCAATCGCCTCATCGATAGAGTTATCTGCAATCTCTTTAATCAGATGGTGTAGACCCTCATAGCCAGTCGAGCCAATATACATACCGGGACGCACCCGTACGGCCTCTAAGCCTTCTAGGACTCTAATTTCTGAACTGTCATATTTTTCTGCCATGCTGAAATACCTCGTCTTTTAACTTAACTCTACCTATTATACACCGCCTCCTCCCAGATTTCAAGGGTTGTATTTTAGGCACACTTAGGTCTCGGCGCGTTTGTCTAGCGACTTCAAAAATTCTTCATAGCTCTGTTCTTTCGTCTCCGCCACCCCTGATATTCTCCGCTCTATCTCTCTTTCTGCCTCCGCTCTTGTATTTCCATATCTTGTCGCCGAATATAATTTTAGGGACTCTCTGAGTTCAGCGTTCTCTACCCCCATTGGAGGCAACAAAGTCATCGTAAACGGGCTAGATGGCATCCCGAACATCATCACTGTCGTAATCGCATGGTAATTCGGCTGCTTATGCAAATCCTCCGCGTTAAACACCGGCAAAAACGCCTTTTCCATCACTTCTGCATCGGTTATCCCAATCCGCCCACAGATGATTGTCCCCACATTTCCCAAAATACCATCCTTAATTTTATCTGAAAGCTGGGTCATGAACTGGTTCGCAATGATTAGATTTAGCCTAAATTTCCTCGCCTCAGAGAGAATGCTCTCGAAACTATCTGTCGAGAAATTCTGGAACTCATCCACAAAGAGGCAAAAATCCTTCCTCTCACTCTCTGGAATATTTACTCGGCTCATCGCCGCTGTCTGGAATTTCATCACGAATATCATCCCGAGTAACTTCGAATTAAGTTCCCCCATCTTTCCCTTCGAAAGATTTACTAGCAATATCTTGTTATTATCCATCAGCTCTCTAATGTTAAAACCACTCTTCGTCTGCCCCAAGATGTTCCGCATCATCGTATTGGAGAGGAATGGTCCCCATTTAGAGAGGAACCACGTCGTCACTTCTCCCGCCTCATTCGACTTCTGAGTATTCGGAAACTCCTTCGTCCAATAATCGTAGACATTCTTATCTGTTACATACTGCAATTTATCCTTCACGAATTTCGGATCCGTAAACACCTTCGGTATATCAATGAAAGTCGCACCCCTTGGGTCTGACATCAAAAGTAATGCCGCATTACGGAACATATGCTCCCCTCTCGGCCCAAAAATACCTGTATGCCCTGGGTCGTACAGGGAGTAAAGCATATTTATTCCCTCCTGCACGATGAAATCTTTCTGGTCTGGAGTCTCAAATTCAAACATATTCATCCCCATTGGGTGCTCCAAATCTCCCGGGTCGAAGTAAATCACGTCATCTATTCTCTCCTCTGGGACTTTCGAAAGTAAATCTTCTACCACATCTCCATGTGGATCAATAAAAGCGAACCCTCTCCCCGCTAACATATCTTGATAAGCTAAATTTCCTAGCAGCACAGATTTACCCATACCTGTCTGACCGATAATATAAGTGTGCCTTCTTCTATCATCCTCTGTTAGCTTTATTTCCTTTTTCTGCCCTCTAAACTCATTAACCCCTAGGAGCAGACCCTCTGTTGCTAATTTAGCTGGCCCATCGACCTGTTTTGTACGCTGTCGTTCCACTTTCGAGCTCGGTATTGCGCTCTGGTTCGGCAAATGATAAATTGATGCCATTTCTACACTGTTCAAAATATTTGAACGCTTTTCTACAGGGAAATTCCTGTACATATAATCCAGTGCCAACTTTCCAGGATCTAGTTTCATTTCTACTCTAAATCCGTTATTGGTCGCCGAATTAAACTGCGAAAATGCGCTAGTTATCCCCCCAACCACCGCTTCTGAGCGCTCTCTTACCCCAGTGCTCGCAATCAGTCTGATTAGTACCTCAAAAGCCGGAAACTTCGTCTTCCCCTCAATCGCCGCAATCTCATCCTGTTGTAAATTTGAAAGAGACCCCTTAGCACCCCCGTCATTCTTGTCTTCCGGAACCCCAAATGGCGCTTTTAGAATATCTAACGGGCCATACCCAGATTTCTTACCTTCTCTCATTTCATAAGTCTTCTCAGATGATCTCCTCGTCCATTTCTCCGATGCCGGCCTAAACAGTATCTGGATCGCTGCTCCCTCATCTTTTTTCAGTCCCGCTAAGGCATTTAAAATCGCAACCTCTGCATCCCACTTTGTTTCTTCGTATGTTGCAATCGGATAGATATACTCTTTAGCTAGGTTCAATTCCGCCCCGACTACCCCGCGAAGTCCTCCGTATTTCGAGAAAATATTCGGGTCCCTTACCTCCTCTAATCTAGCTGTCGGGTACGCTGATACGATTGCTTGTTTTACTACTTCTTTCAGCTCCGCCGGTACCATCACGAAATATCTAATTAGCCCCTCCGCCGCAATAATTTCAAAGGATATATGGCTCTGCCCTAGCAATTTGCTTTTCCAGTCATCTTGTACGGTAGATGCTAAAATCGAGTACATTACCTGAGCCTGGGAAATCGCTTCATTTGTCACATCTCTCTCGTCTCTACCGCCAGCTTGGATATCTTCTGTAGACGGTGGCAAATGTACCATCATCGGCACCATCGCAAACCCCCGGCGCACCCCCACTTCTTTCCGCTGCTTATTTAGTTTTCTCGTCCACCAAAAAATACTGAACAAAAGTATCCCGAGCACTATTAGCGCCCCAATAAGCACCGGTATAGCCCAACTGTTTGCCTCGTCCACCATCTTTGGCCTATTCTCCGCTATTTACCCCTTTACTCAAATCTCGCGCCTCCATAAATGTCTCGTATCCTGCGTTTGGATTTTCCTTTTCTAAAACTTCGTCCTCTACTTCTTCGGTCACCTTGTCTAAGTCAATTGCTTTCGTGGCTATCTCCCCCATTTTCTGGAAAGTTCCTTCATTTAGCTTTTCTAGCTGTTCCACCTCATTCAGACCCTCGTCCATCCATCCTCCTTTTTCATTATCCATATGTTTATTTTAGCACATTTTTTCAAAGTATACTACGTAGAAGTCACCTTTTTTACCATAAAACATGCCAAGCATACAAATATCACTACTAGACTCGTCGTCCAAAGGCTAAAGCTTCCGAAAGATTGCACCATCAAGAGCATTAGCGGCCCCAATGCAATAATCGCCGCATAGATGTAGTCCCTCTTGCGCATTTCCCCTTTGTTTGCGATGCCCGCAAAAATCCGCACCAACAAAGTGCAGATTCCAAACAACACCACATAGACCATTGTAAAAAATAATAAAACACCTAACGGGCCTAAATCCATAGGGGCGAAAAAATTCATCATAAAGACTATTCCTGCAGCTGCTACTAGCGTAGCTAGGAAAATCGTTCTATTAACCATAACCCAATTATATCACACTTGGTTCACTCTCGTCCATCAACCGACTATGAGTATAAGAAACTGTTTCTAAACCTGCGAGATCTTGGAAACTTAATATAAATGAGTAAAAGAGGGTGGTTATCCGGCACCTTAACTAAAACTATTGGCCGCAACCATAAATCCCTCTTTTGCTCTTGACCGCTCCACACTGGATGGAGCATTGCCCTTGCTAACCCCTGAAATCATTCTGTTTATTTTAAAGTGCTAATGATCCTAGGTGTTAACGCGCTCTAAGACGCCAATTTGGCGGAGCTGATGGTAGTTCCTAGTTGTAATTTATGGCTAGCAGCTACCAATTCGCCCGCCAAATCTTCTGTCTTATTTATATTTCATGGTTTATTCCCCATTTTTTCCTTTTTAATGTCTATTTTGTCTCTCGAATACTTTCATTCTAGCATAAACGGTTTAAAAAATCAAGACTTTTGAGCAAAAATTTTACAGTATTATTTACAACATTTTTCCAATTTCTACATATTTTCCTCTGTAACCCTATAGCTAAACCCAATTATTTTCCGTTGTATTTTTAACCTATAATTAATATTTTTATGCAGCTATCTAAAAATCTGTACTCACCAAACTTGTGGAAAAGTCATACTAAAATTGTAAAAAATATACTCAAAAAACCTATTGACATTAGCATTTTGTAGCGCTATAATAGGGGTAGCTTTTGAATACAAAATTTATTCAAAAGGTAAAAACAAAAAATCATAGCCAAAAAACTCCACACTCTAATAAGGTCCGGTTCCTCGCAGTTTCCGGACCTTTTTCTTTGTCTTTACAC
>CAYRGP010000043.1:0-5307 GCA_964423995.1 uncultured Candidatus Saccharibacteria bacterium | reverse complement strand
AGCCAATCGATGATGTTTTTGTGTGGGAGCAAGGTGGGAAAATTGGGGCATAAAAATACCTCCTGCTAGACTAACAGGAGGTACTCTAATTAGCTGTCGATCATGCTGACGAGCTTTAAGAGCGCTTCGGCGCGCTGTTTCTCGTCGGCGATACCGCGGGCGGCCTCGAGAGCCTTCGGGGTGAAGGACTTGTCGTGGCTGGACTCGATGACGGCGGCGATGATGCCAAACTGACGGTCGGCGGAGAGGCCGGCCTTATCGATAATCGGCACGAGCTCTTTTAGGGCAGTCTCGCGGACCATACCGAGGTCGCTAGTCTCGCCGTGAATCTCGGGCGCTTTGACCGCCGGCGTGGCGGCAGCGGCGGGATTCATCATCCGATCCAAATCTGTGGCCGGCTCCGGAGGAGTGACCTTGGCACCATCCATCGGCGGCATCCCGAAATCGTCCATCGGGGGAACCGGAGGTTCGCCTAAATTAACTCTGCTATTATTCTCGGCTGGAGCGATGCCCTCGCCGGAGATTTCATCGATTGCTTTTTGCAAATCGTTGCTGCTTGTTGTTCGACTAAATTGATCCATAGCCCACCTTTTTCTTATTAAAATTAATTAATACAACCTTATTAAATCTCTCTTATTATAGCATAGGCATTTTGCCCTGACAAGACTAAATTCGAAGAAAATTGATTAATTTGTCGATAAAATCTAATTTTACGGGCTCCATGGGGAGATGGGCGCCGAAAGCATCGACGATGCCCTCACCCTGCGCCTCTGGGAAATAGACGCGAACGCGGCCGGAAAAACGTTTCCTAGGAGTGAGGACGATGGCGTAGCTCCCGGATTCGGCGAGGATGCCGAAAGATTTGTAATTTTCAAAATTGTATTTTTTACTTCCCTCGGTGAGGCCATGGGAATCTAGACGGTAGCTCAGCTCCCGCGCGGGGCGGATGGAATAGACGACGAGGGCGAGGACGGAGACGACGACGAGGGCGATAAAAGTCCACCATTTTAGCCAGACGCCGAGGGCGACAAAGGCGAGCCCAACGAAGATTAAACCAACATACCACCCGGCCTTTTTGTCTCTTTGGACGTATTCTTTGGCTTGCCAGGTGATGATGTTTTCGCTCATGGTTTTATTATACCAAATTAAACGCCTGTGTTAAAGCCCGGGACGAGCCAACGCAGGGCGATATAGAGCGCGGCCCAGACAATCATACCGATGACAATCTGGAGGATACGCATTTTCGCCTTCGCGATTTGTTGGTCGTTATCTTTGGCGGTGGCGTACTGGATGCCGGCGATGACGATGCCGATGGTGCCGAGAATCCCGACACCGAAGGTCATGACCGTGAGGACGACGCTTAAAATCAGATAGATGCCGTCGCCTTCAGCGCCGCTGACGCAACCGAAAAGATTCGTGTCGACCGAGCCTTCTGGGCATTCGGCGAAAACCGGAGCGGTACAGAAGAGGCTAAGTAGCGCGACGAGAAGAGTGGCTGTTAGTAAATGGGATTTTTTCACTGGGCTTTTCATAGATTACCTCAAATATTCATGTAATTTCTTCGTGTCCTTATGCTTGCGTAACTTCGAGAGGGCTTTTGCCTCGATCTGGCGGATGCGCTCACGCGTGACGGAGAACTCAGCGCCAACTTCCTCCAAAGTATGCGGACGGCCGCCGCCCACACCAAAGCGGAGTTTAATAATCTTTTGTTCGCGGTCGCTAAGCGTACTGATAATCTCAGCGAGCTGCTCCTTTAAAAGCTGGTTCGCGGCGGAATCTTCTGGAGCAATGCGTTCCTCGTCTTCTACGAAATCGCCGAGGACGGAATCCTCATCATCGCCGTCTCGCCCGACCGACTGGTCGAGAGAAGCGATATCTTGTTTAATCTTCATGACGTAAGCGACTTTTTCTGGTTCCATATCCATTTCTTTGGCAATTTCCTCGATGGTAGGCTCGCGATTTAATTCCTGGGCTAATTTGCGGGTGGCGCGGAGAACCTTGTTGATGGTCTCGACCATGTGCACCGGGATGCGGATGGTGCGAGCTTGGTCGGCGATGGCGCGCGTGATGGCCTGACGAATCCACCAAGTGGCGTAAGTACTGAATTTGAAACCTTTGTCTGGATCGAATTTCTCGACGGCCTTTAAGAGACCGGTATTTCCCTCCTGAATGAGGTCTAGGAGGTCTAGTCCACGACCAGAGTAACGTTTGGCGATACTGACGACGAGACGCATGTTGGCCTCGACCATTTTATCTTTAGCCTTTTTGTCGCCCTTTGCGGCCTTTTTGGCAAGTTTTTGCTCTTCTTCTAATTCTAATAGCGGGATCTTGCCGATTTCCCTAAGATATAAACGGACGGAATCGTCGGCAAAAGCGTCGACGTTGTCCACGGTGATAGCGAGCTCTTCATCGGAGAGTTCCTCTTCTTCTGCGAGATCAACGAGACCAGGCTCGTCGTCTAGCATTGCATTCAAAATATCGTCTTTATCTTGATTCATTTAGTAATATTATACCTATTTTTAGCTAATTAGCAAGGTCTTTGTAGGTCTCAAATTGGTCAGAAAGCTGATTCAGATTATTCCAAGAGGCGGACATGACGGCTTTTACGGACTCTTTGTTGGTCTTCTCTAAGGCCTCCGACTCGAGCGACATTAAGAGGACAATTTCCCGGGACATTTCTCGAGAGAAGTAGCGGTCCATGAGGCCGTTTAGGTAGCCGTAATTTAGATTGGCATTGATTTTGTTGATGTAATCGGTTTCTTCGGCCGCGACGTTCTCATCGCGAGGCTCGGTCCCCTCGGCGCCATATTCTGATATGAGAAGATTTCCAACTTTAGAGTTGGTCTCGGTCAGGACGGCGGAAAGCGAATTTCCCATCGAGCGGAGCTCGGAAGATTTGACCTTTTCATCGTATTCCATGATGGACTCATTCAGATTTTTAGTGCGGAGATAGATGCGGTCGATTAAATCGCGCTCGCCGGAGCCGAGACCGCCGAGGATACCGCCGAGAATCATAATGAGAATCACGCCGACGACACCGATGCCGATGATTTTTAGCCACTTCGAGTCGATAGGAAGGCCCTTGATGCCGGGGCTCTTCACGGCGCGGTTGTCTTGTGCTATCTGATTCAGATATTCAATGTCGCTTGCCATATGCTATAATTATAGCATAGATGGAAGATGTGAAGGAAGAAATTAAGGCTCGTTTGCCGGTAGAAGATGTGGTGGGCGATTACGTAGAGTTAAAACGAGCAGGACGGAGCATGAAGGGGCGTTCGCCATGGGGGGTGGACAGGACGCCAAGTTTTATGGTTTCGCCGGAGAAGGGGATTTGGCACGATTTCTCGGCGAATAAGGGTGGCGACATTTTTACTTTCATTATGGAGGTGGAGGGGATTTCTTTTAGAGAGGCGCTAGAGAAATTGGCGGCTAGAGCGGGAGTGGAGCTGAAAAAATATGGGGGAGATGATAAGAAGGTTGCTAAGCGGAAGGTGCGGGCGCGCGAGGCGCTAGAGCTCTCGACGAAGTATTATCAGTTCGCGCTGTCGAAAAATAAGACGGTGTGCGAATACGTGTTTTATAAGCGGAATTTATCGAAGGCGACGGTGAAGGAATTTCGGATTGGCTACTCGCCGCGCTCGGGGACGGCGTTGAATAAATTCCTTGCCTCGAGAAATTTTGCTAAAAACGAGCTAGAGGATGCCGGGCTTTTGAACCAATACGGCGGGGATTTGTTTCGGGGGCGGATGATGGTGCCGTTTATCGACCCGAACGGGGCGGTGATTGGGTATACGGCGAGAGTTCTGGATAAGTCCGAGCCGAAATATCTGAATACGCCGGAGACGTTTCTGTTTAATAAGTCGCGGTTTATTTTCGGGCTGTACCAGGCAAAACCGGCGATTAGGGAGAAGAATTATGTGGTGATTGTAGAGGGGAATATGGACGTGATCTCCTCGCATCAGGCGGGGGTGAAGACGGCGGTGGCGACATCGGGGACGGCGATGACAGAGCAACATCTAAAGATACTTTCGCGACTAACTTCGGATGTACGGTTGGCGTATGATGGCGACGAGGCGGGACTAAGGGCGACCGAGCGGGCGATTAACCTCGCGGGGGCGCTCGGGGTGAAGTTGTCGGTGATTTCGGACTATCATGGGTGCAAGGACCCGGATGAGCTCATCCAGAAAGACCCAGCGCTCTGGGTACAGGCGGTAGAAAATTGTAAGCCGGCGGTAGATTTCTTGTTGGATAGATACGAGGAGAATTTGAATCTCGCGACAGGAGAAGGTAAGAAGGAATATTCGGATGTGGCGATGAAGTTGATTTCGTATTTGGACGACCCGGTGGAGAAGAAACATTATGAGCAATTGGTGGCAAAGAGACTGGATGTGACAGTAGAAGATTTGCGGGCGAAGAAACTGCCGTCTTCGCGGCCGAGGAGATTAAAGCAAGTGAAGACCGAGGCGAGTCTTAATACTATTAAGGCACTAGAAGACGCGTTACTCTCGATTCAGCTTTTCGGCGGAGAAGCGGGGGCGAAATTGAATTTGGAAGTTCCGGATGACGAGATGAGATATGATGAGCTTAGCTTGATTTTCGAAACTAAATATGAAAAGTTTTCGAAAAAAGAGCTGGCGGCGGAGGTAAAAGCTCTAGGGACGCGATATGAGGAGGAGCTAAATCGGATGAAAATCCAGGAGCTTTCGGAGCAGCTAGCTTTGGTGGAAGATGACGAAGAAAAGACCAATGAGATTCTGCGAGAAATCAAAAAGCTCAGAGGTTAGGGTTTTATTTTTGGGGGTTTCTGTGGTAAAATGAGGAAAAGAAGGAGTTTTTATGGCAAAAAAGAATGGATTTATTGAGGAATTTAAGACTTTTATCTCGCAAGGGAGCGTGATGGATCTCGCCATAGGTATGGTGATTGGTGCCGCTTTTACGGCGATTGTCACGTCGCTAGTGAACGATATTATTATGCCGATTGTGGGGCTTCTGATTGGCGGGATTGATTTTTCGAATCTTTCGATTCGGATTAATAATTTCTTCGGCGGGAATGACCAAGTGGTGATTCGCTACGGTGCTTTTTTGCAAAGCGTGGTGAATTTCGTGGTGGTGGCGTTCGCGTTGTTTCTAGTGGTAAGGATTTTGAACCGGATGAAAGCGCGGGCGAAAGCGTTGGCCGATAAGAAAGCGAAGAAAGAGGCGGATGAAGATGCGGAGGAAGAGAAGAAGGATGACGACGTTCAGGCTGAGCAGGTTAAGCTCTTAAGAGAGATTAGAGATAACCTGAAGAAGTCTAAGTAGGGCTAG
>CAYRGP010000042.1:0-5343 GCA_964423995.1 uncultured Candidatus Saccharibacteria bacterium | reverse complement strand
GCACTAGCACTATAGCTGATTCTGAGGGGGTACGGAGTCACGACGAGTATTAGCGCCGCGCCCCCGCGACGGCGGGCGGCGCGGACGCGCCCCGAAGAACAGCTATAGTGCTTTTTTTATTGCATATTTATTGACATTTTATACCGTTTGTGCTATAATAGGGAGCATAAGGAGTTTTTAACTGTGGAAGACACTAATATTAAAGAGTTTTTAAGCTATCTCAGAAAGTATATCTTAGTTTATATTGTTGTGATTTTACTAGCGCTTTTTGGGACTTTCCTCTATGACAAAAAGGTAAAAACTCCAATTTACCAGTCGACCGCGAAGGTCGTGCTCGTCCAACAGAACGAGAACGCTACAACTTCTACGTCAGCCGCGCTTAACGATTATACGGTGAACCAGAAATTGGCCTCTACTTATACCGAGATTGCCAAATCCGACTTGGTGTTAAACCAGGTAATCAAAGATTTGAATCTCAATATGAGCGCCAAAGACCTCAATAAAAACGTCACCGTTTCCACAGTTGAAGGCACCACTATTCTTACGATTGCCGTTAAGAATACTTCGGCCGAGCAGGCTACTGTCATCGCGAACAAAATCGCAGAGGTCTTCACGAAGGAGATCACCGATATCTACAAGTTAGACAACGTTTCGCTCCTTGATGAGGCTAAAACCGTTAATACCCCTGTTAACAACACTTTAGTACGCGACATGATTATCGCTGGGTTCATCGCCGTTTTCGGTGTGACCGCTCTCGCCTTCCTTATCTTCTGTCTCGATGATACAGTAAAACATACCCAAGATATTGAGGCCACCTTCGGTGTGCCAATAGCCGGCAAGATTATCGACGGCACTACTAAAAAGAGAAAAGCTAAAGGTCGCGCCAATGTCTCTAAAATCATCTCTGATGAGCTCATTGTCGAGGACCAGCCAAAATCTGTAGTCTCCGAGAGTATTAAAAATCTCCGGACTAACCTCCAGTTCACCTCTGTTGATAAGGACCTTAAAACCATTTTGCTTACTTCTTCTAACGCCTCTGAGGGTAAATCTTATATTGCCGCCAACCTCGCCATTTCCTTCGTCCAGGCGGACAAGCGCGTCCTGCTCGTCGATTGTGACCTCAGAAAAGGCCGTATCCATAAGATTTTCGGTCTCCCGAACACTTGGGGTCTCTCTAATCTCTTAGCGGACGATCTCAGTAACGCCTATCGCTACATCCAGAAGACTAATATCAAGGGCCTCGACGTCATAACTCGCGGTACTTACCCGCCGAACCCATCCGAGCTCCTTTCCTCGAAGAAGAACGCTGCCCTAATCGACCGTCTGAAGGCTCAGTATGACATCATCATCTTCGACGGTACCCCGTCTAACGGCCTCGCTGATTCGATTGTAATGTCCACCCTTGTCGATGAAGTCTTAATCGTCGCTCACGACTCTGTAACCACGAACGCTGCCCTGTCCGAGACGAAGGCCTCGCTCGATAAAGTGAACGCCCATATCGCTGGTATTGTCTTGAACCGCGTGAACAGAAAGGGCAACGGCCGCTACTATTACTACTATTACGGAGATAAGAAACGTGATTGACCTGCATAATCACAGTTTACCAGGTATAGATGATGGTTCCAAAGATTATGAAGAGAGCCTCGCGATTATTCGCGGGCTCTCCGAACATGGGGTTACAGATATCTTTCTTACCCCGCATTATATCGAGGGGTCTAACCAAGTTTCCCCGAGATTTGAGAACACTAACCGTTACAACTACCTCCGGGCAGCCGTTCGTCACGCTCGCATCCCAGTTAATCTGTATCTTGGGAACGAGATTCATATTAATCGTGGCATCGAGAAATTAGTACGTTTCGGTCAGATTAAACCCCTTGGGGATAGCAACGTTTTGCTAATCGAGCTCCCGATGTCCGGCGAATATCCCGATTACGAAGGAATATTCCTCGAGCTGATTCGCGACGGCTATCGGGTTATCCTCGCCCACCCCGAGCGTTACCGTAGCTTCCAGAAGGACTACAACCGTATTCTGGAGCTTTCTGCTATCGGCGTACTCTTCCAGTGTAACCTCGGTAGCCTCATCGACCAATACGGCAAGGACGCCAGAAAAACCATTCTGAAGATGGTAAGAGACGATTTAATCTTCGCTTTTGGCACAGACATCCATCACCCCCGTAATTTCTCCGAAATCGACCGCGCTATCGAAGTTCTAAAAAAATACTACGATAGCTCCGAGCTCGAAAATCTCCTCGATAAAAACCCGCGAACGATTATAGATTACTAGACTTTTAATAATATCTGTGCTATAATAGTAAAGATATTATTAACAAAGGGAAAGATATGAGTCGTATCGGAAAACTACCTGTGGACATCCCTGCAGGTGTGACAATTACGGTCGGCGACGAGAAGATTACCGTTGCTGGCCCGAAAGGCACGCTAGAGGTCCCTGTCCAGGAGAACACCTCGACCAAAGTCGAGGACAATCAGATCATCGTGACCAGAAAAGACGACGAGCCGAAGTCGAAGGCTTGGCATGGTCTCCAGAGAGCGTTGCTAAACAACGCTGTCATTGGTGTCACGAATGGTTTTGAGAAAAAACTAGAAATTAACGGTGTCGGTTTCCGCCTCTCTGGCGGCCCGAAGGAAATCGAGATGGCTCTCGGTTTCTCCCACCCCGTAAAATACACCGCCCCAGATGGCGTAGAGTTGAAGGTCAATAAGATGGAGATTACCGTCTCTGGTATTGATAAACAGCTTGTCGGCCAGGTCGCGGCGGAGATTCGCAGTTTGAAGAAGCCTGAGCCATACAAGGGCAAAGGTATCAAATATGTCGATGAGGTCATCGTAAGGAAGGCTGGAAAGGCAGGTAAGAAATAATGGAAGCTATCTATCGTAAAAATCGCACTCGTGCGAAGATTCATGGCAGCGCTGACCGCCCGCGTCTCGCTGTCCACATCAGCAATATGCACATTACCGCCCAGATTATCAATGACGATGAGGGTAAGACCCTGGCCTATGCCACCACTATTGGTAGCAAAATGGCCGGCACAATGACCGAAAAAGCCGCCAAAATCGGCGCCGAAATCGGCAAAAAGGCCAAGACCGCCAAGGTTAAATCCGTCGTCTTTGACCGCGGTTCGAAATTATATGCTGGCCGGATGTCCGCTCTAGCAGACGCCGCCCGCAAGGAAGGATTGGAGTTCTAATATGACCGAAAATAATCAAAAAGCCCCCAAGGTCATCAACAAGTCTGGTACTCTGAAGATGACCGACGAAGTCGCCGAGAAGAAGCAGACTCGTGATATTAGTGGCCGTCCGATGGACAAGGGTCGCCGTCGTCGCGATCGCGTCCGCGGGAATGATGTCCCGAAGGAGTTCGACGAGGTAACCATTAACATCGACCGCGTCTCCCGCACCGTCAAAGGTGGCCGCCGCATGAGATTCAAAGCTCTCGTCGTCATCGGCAACCATAAGAATAAAGTCGGTGTCGGTGTCGCGAAAGGCGGCGATGTGACCGCTGCGGTCCAGAAGGCCACCACTAAGGCCAAGAAGAATATGATTACCTTTAATCTAGATGGCGAGACCATCTGCCATGAGGTCGAGACCAAGGTCACCGGCGCAGACGTACTGATGAAGCCAGCCGCTCCGGGTACCGGGATTATCGCTGGCGGTGTCGTCCGTTCCATCATCGGCTTGACCGGCGTAAAGAACCTCATCTCGAAGAGCCTCGGCTCCACCAACAAGGTCAACATCGCCTATGCCGTGATCGAAGGCCTGAAGGCCCAGGTCCCTCGCTCTGAGTGGGAAACCACGAAGTCTAGCGGCGCCAAGAAAGCCGTAAAAAAGGAGGCTAAATAATGAAGTACAACGATTTAACTGTAAATAAGAATACTCGCCCGTCCCGGAAGGGTCGCGGTATCGCCGCCGGCCAGGGTAAAACCGCCGGTCGCGGCACCAAGGGCCAGAAGTCCCGCACCGGCCACAGCAAGATGCCGGCTGGGTTCATGGGCGGCCAGCGTGCTATCATGCAGGCCGTGCCGAAGTTGAAAGGCTTTAAGTCCCTCCACCCGAAGGCCGAGGTCGTCTATACCGACCGCCTAAATGAGCTTTCTGGCGACGTGGACAATTTCAAGCTCTATGAGAAGAGTCTGATTAAGAGCCCCTATAACCGCGTGAAGGTTATCACTCGCGGCGAGTTCACTGCGAAGATTAGTCTGAAGACTCAGTTCGCCTCAAAAAGCGCAATTGAGGCCATCAAGAAGGCCGGTGGCAAGTTCGAAAAGACCGCCACTCCCCTCCGCGCCACCAGCGAAGATAGCAGAAAAGGCAGCAAATAACCCAAACTAGTGTAGTATAATAATACTAGAGGAGTAGCTAGCCGCCAGAAGGTCTATTACTACATTACGAATAACCTTTTGGCGAGCTAGTTATTTTAAGGAAGGGGAGGCGTTCTTGCGTAAGCAAGGTCTATTCAGATTAGTTCGGCCGCTCTAACAAGGGCAGCCTGAGATTGTTAATCGCCTCTACAATGTACCATTCTTGATTGTTTGTCAGGACTGTGGGTTTTGTTGAAGTTTTGGTGCTATCCTGGCTGCAGGCTTTACTTACGCCGGCAACTACAATGGCACTACGTTGAACAACGTTGGGACGAACGGGAACTACTGGTCTTCCTCGGTTTATAATACCAACAACAGTTACAACTTAAACTTCAATACCACGAATGTGAACCCCCAGAACAACAACAACAAGAACAACGGGAACGCTGTACGGTGTATAGCTGGTGCCCGTTCCTAGGCCCATTGGATTTCTTTCGGGGATTTCCCCCAGCTTTCCTTAAAGAATTACTCCTCAGGGCACCGCCCCGTTATAAAGGAAGACCCGGTGCACCAAAATCTGGTAAGTCAAAATTCGGTGCACCAAAAAACTAAAGAAAGGCCCGACGCCAAAACCAAGAAGCTTAAAATTCGTAATCCCAACCCACCGAATCAAAAATCTTTTGATTGAGTTTTTCAGCACTTAAGTGCTTGGTCATGCCAAGGTAAGAAATCAGCGACTCGACGTCCTTTTGCCCGCTCGCCACGGCGTGCGCTGCTTGATAATATTTCCCTCTCGTCCGCTTACCAGTTGTAATATAAGTCCGATGTACTATGCGCCCTAAATAAGGTACGCCCCTTTCAATTGGCTGTACATAAAATTTGTCTGGATGCATCTTCAGCCCTAGTGAAGTCAAGAACTCTGGCACCTCTCTCTTGAACTGTTTTAGTGCCCTTGGCAATTCCTCCTTTGTTACAATCGCATAAAAATCGTCCACGTAACGACCATAATACTTAAACTTCAAAACCT
>CAYRGP010000041.1:0-5643 GCA_964423995.1 uncultured Candidatus Saccharibacteria bacterium | reverse complement strand
GGTTTGTCCGCACGAATCGGCTATTTGGCGACTTCCCTTGCGATTTGTTCGCGCCAATTCTTCGGTAGATATTTGCGAATAGTAGGAATCGAAGGAAAGCTAGGCTCATCTTTGCAGCGATCGCTGAGCTCTTCTAAAATTGGGACTCTACCAAGCTCTTTTGCGAAATCAGTGACCTCGCGAAGGACGGTCTGCTCGTCGAATTTACCAACGGCTTTATTACGGTAGGGGATAGCCTCGACAGCTACAATCCCGAGCTTACGAAAGGATGACTGAGCTTTAGCAGCTTTAGCGGCTTTAGTATCGATGGCCTCGGTTTCGGCAATGATGTTTCTGGCTAGGATGTCGGCAATACTCATGCCGGAGTCGTAGAGATCGAGCGCATGATTTACGTGTGAAGCATAAAATCCCCAGCGATTTTTCCAGGTATCTAGAGTGGGAGATCTAGTCCCATCCTCTAAAACGATGCTTTTATGCAAAGAACTATAATCCAGCACCTTGCCGTTTTTGATCAGAAATTTCCGGGCGGAGGAGGTTTTTTGGAACAACTCCTCGTCAGAAAAACTGACAGGACGGTACTTCCTTTCTTCGGCTTGCTTGTAAGCTTTTTTGGCGGCTCGTTTGACAACGTGAGGGTATCTGGATTTGATAAACTCGACGGCTTCAATCCAATCATTGCACTTAAAACCGTGTAAAATAGATTCGTAAGCCTCATCACCTAAAATCTCGATAGCCTTTTGACGCCGGCAAAAACTCCCGCCAGTTATTTCCAAAAGATATTCCATATTTTCGATAGCCTCGTTTCGGAGTTTGCGAGCCCTAGAACGCTCGAGCTCCTTTTCTTTTGCTACTTCTGACTTAGCCTTTCCTTCGTTCCAGGAAAAATTATAAATACTCATATAACCACCTCCATTGGTTCTAATTTTTGCACACCAAAATTTTAATGAACCTACTCCCACTGCGTATCCACTATATTATACCATATTTTTGCGGTTTATGCTATAATGTAGCTATGAATATTTTTGTGCTAATTCTAACGTTGATTTTGACTACGCTGTTGAGTCTGAGCGGGGGAATGTTTCTAATACTAGGGAAGGGGAGAATCGCGAGGAAGATTCAGAAATGGGGACCTTTAATAGCATTTTTAGTTTTAATGTACGCAGTGTGTTTTGATATTATCCCGGAGGTTTTGGAAGAAGAAAATCTGCCAATATGGGGAGTAATCGGATTAGTCGCCAGCGGATTTTTGGCTTGCGCACTGATGGGGTTTTTAATGGGGAAGTATCATCATCACAGCGATTTACATTCTCATGATGGGCATGCGGAGACGCATGGAGACGAAGTTAAAAATAAGGCACAAGCTTATACGATGTTACTAGTGGACTCGGTGCACGCGGTGGCGGACGGGATTGTGCTGGGGGCGAGTTTTTTGGCAGGAGTGGCGACGGGTATTCCGACGTGCCTAGCGACGATTGCGCACGAAATTCCGCAAGAAGTGGGGGATTTTGCAATTATGCAGAAAGCAAAATTTAAGACGAAGAAAATTATACTTTACCAAGTGCTTTCGGGGCTAGTTATGGTGCCGGCGGGGGTGGTGGCGTATTTGGTGGGAGAGCAGTTACTCTCGGGGTTGCCCGTAGTACTGGCGGTGGTGGCAGGATTTTTGCTGTATGTGGCAATTGGCGAGCTTAGCTGTACGATTCAGCTCATACGAGAAAAATAAACTATGATAAAATAAAGATATGGAAGAAAGTATTTTTACGAAGATTATTAAAGGGAAAATACCGAGTTATAAGGTCTATGAGGACGAAAAGACGATGGCGTTTCTCGACATTCACCCGGAGACTTATGGGCATGTTTTGGTGGTACCAAAGGTGCAGTGCGATAAAATTTATGAGCTGCCAGAAGAGGAGTTTTTGGCGCTGATGAAGGCGGTACGGAAGATTTCGGCGAGGATGGAAGAGGTGCTCGGGAAACGGGTAATTTGGAAAGTAATTGGAGTGGACGTACCACATGCACACGTACACGTGATGCCATACGATGAAAATTGGAAACCGGGTGATGAGATGGAAATGTCGCCAGAGGAAATGGAAGAATTGCGGCAGAAATTGGTATTCTGATTTGGCCTAGGATATGATATAATATTCCCTAGAAGAGTGGGTCGTATTTTAACAAGGAGGGAATTATGAATATTTTTGAGTTATGGCAAGGAGATCCTATTTGGGAGGTTGAAGTCGTCTCAAATGGGAGAGTCTGTGTTTTTACGCAAAAAGACAACAGTGACGAAATCTACTGTTTCGAAGCAGGACTTGGGAGTTCGAGGATTGATGCTTTGTGGCAGGTCCGAGAAAACGAGTTCGTAATTTTGGCAATGGAAGTGTTTAGTCCGATAGGGCGAGCAGAAGTCAATACGTACGTGTTTCGCCATATTGAATTAAAGAATGGCATAGCCAGAGTTTTAAACGCGGACAGTTCAACGGCCGAAATGAGAGTGAAGAGCCTAAGTGATGATTTACTGCTGATTATAGCGGATAAAGTCGACGCATATTCGATTAAGCGTCGGAATTTTATTTCGAATATTATAATGAGCGCTTTTGGATACGAGAAGACCGTGGAGGTGGAAATTAAAAGTAAAAAAAATCGGGCGATTATCAATGTGACCGGAGCAGTAGAAGGAAAGTTTGATGCGGAGACGCTAAAACCTATATCTTCGGGATATAGTGCTCTGAGGAGAAAGGCTTACCCAATTGAGAGCCTAGGCGAGCTAGCAATGATTTTACAATGGGATTTGGCGGAGTCTAGGAAAATTGAAAGTTGGGAGCAGAGCGGATATTATGTTTTCGGTGAGTTCATAGAGGGTCGGGCAGATAACACCGAGAACGAGGTCAAGAGAATTCAGCGAAGAGCGCTCAAAAAAATTCTTGCAGATATGAACTGCGTAGAAGTTTGGCCGCAGTTTAAGACGCTGGAATTCGTAGGGCAATATGAATATGACCGGGAAAAATACAATATCAGAATAGCACATGATTATATAATCGTGAAAAAGCAGGGGGTGGATGATGCTTTGGCCTATAAGACGGACACTCCTTGTATCGGGTTAAAACAAGTCGGAGAGAGTGCTTTTCTAATCGTCACGAAAGACGACAATGAGAAGTATTACTTAGGACGTTTTAGTATTTCAGAAGGCTCCGTGTTGGTCTTTGAGAGCAGCAAGGTGAAGGACAAAGTCTCAGTGTTGACGCCGATTCGCGGATTCAGAGACTACCCAGAGCTAGTAGGGCTTTTTAGCCTTGATGCTAAGATGAGTGATAATGTGATTTACACAATGTACGGGCGGTATTCAATCTTAAGAGATGAATTTTTAGATAAGGATAAGGCTTATGCGGCGTGGCAGCATTTCATTGCACCGATTAGGGACGAGGAAAAGTACCAGTTGATTAATCTGAGGAGCGAAGGCTCGCAGGAGGATTTGATTGTGGCACTATTTGATGTAGACACGAATGAGGTCGTGGGGAAAGCATACAGTAGTTACACTGATTGTTTGCTCACGATAAAGTCTAAGTCTGACATGGCGAAGATACTAAAAGAGAATATCCATTATCGCAAGTGGGCAGAGGATGCGATTTCAAAAATGTAGTAATTCCAAAAGGCCGTAAGTTTTACGGCCTTTTTGATGCTCTTAATTTTGAGAGGATTTGAGGGATTTGATGAAGCTGTAGAAGAGAGGGTGGACGGAGAGGGGGCGGGATTTGAACTCGGGGTGGGCTTGGGTGGCGATGAAGAAACGATTCCTGGGGCTCTCGACGAATTCGACAAGGGTTTTGTCGGGAGAAGTGCCGGAGATGATGAGGCCGCCCTTTTCGATAGCCTTTAGGTATTCTTGGTTGACTTCGTAGCGATGGCGATGGCGCTCGACGACCTTGACGTTGCCGTTTTTCTGGGGCTCGGTGCCGGTAGTGTAAGTTTTAGCTTGATAGGCATCTTGGTAAATAGCGGCGGTTTTCGTGCCTTTCTTCAAAACAGCGGGATAATCGCCGAGGCGCATGGTGCCGCCGGTGGATTCTTTGCCCTTTTGGCCTTCCATAATATAGATAACGTTTTTGAAATCTCGCGGTTTTTGGTAATCTTCGTCGTTTAGGAATTCCTCGGAGCCGGCGCCTTTTAGGCCGCTGAGTCTGGCGGCGGCGATGCAGGCGGCTTGGAGGCCGAGACAGAGGCCGAGGTAAGGTTTGTCGTTCTTAAGGGCATATTCTGCGGCGCGAATTTTGCCCTCTACACCGCGCAAGCCGAAGCCGCCGGGGACGACTAAACCATCACAAGACTGTAGTAGAGAGCAAGCAGAGTTTGGCGTAGAAGTAACAACACTCCTCTCTCGGGGCGCGTCCGAAACCCCTGTAGGCCTTCGGCCTTCCGCGTCCCAAGGGGCGGTCGCCACAGGGGTTTCGGCGCTACTACTCGCCTTGCCAGGCTCCGTACCCCCTTCGAGAGAAGTGTTGTTACTTCTGCCTGAGCAGTCTGTAGCCTGCTCTAAGTCCTCGGCGTTGATCCAGACGAGGTCGAGGTTGACATCGTTCCAGGCGGCGGCGGCTTTTAGGGCCTCCGTGACGCAGATGTAGGTATCTTCGTTGCCAACGTATTTGGCGACGAGGCCGACTCTGACGGTGTCTTTGTAGGTCTTATTGCGGCGGGCGGAGAATTCTTCCCATTTTGTCATATCGGGCTTTTTGTCGTCGCCGACGAAATCGTTTAAGATTTCGAGGACGCCGGATTTGAGGACGTTGAAGGGAACGTCATAGACGGACTCAATATCGGGGAGGTTCAAGACGGCCTCGGGCGGGATGCCGGAGAAGGCGGCGATTTTCTCGCAGATTTTCCTAGAGCAAGGCTTTTCGGAGCGGACGCAGACGACATCGGGGATGATACCGAAACCACGTAGGTCTTTTAGGGCGTTCTGGGCGGGTTTAGTCTTTAGCTCTTTGCTAGTATTTAGCCAGGGGACGTAGACGACGGAAACATAGAGGCAGTTTCTGCGGCCGACTTTGTTCGCGAAGAGGCGGATAGCCTCGAGGAAGGCGAGACCCTCATAGTCCCCGACAGTGCCGCCGATTTCGACAAAATGGATATCGGAATCTTTGCTGGCCATAGCGATTTTTTCCTGGACAAGGTCGGTGAAATGGGGAACTAACTGGACGGTTTTCCCGTGGAAACCGCCGGAGCGCTCTTTTTCGATTAGCTCTTTATAGATGCCGCCGGAGAGAGTAATAGAATATTTGCTGGTTTCGAAATCTAGAAATCGCTCATAGTGGCCGAGGTCTAAATCAGTCTCGACGCCATCATGTGTCACGAAACATTCGCCATGCTCTACTGGGTTCAGAAGACCAGCATCGACATTCAGGTAAGGATCGCACTTCTGCATGGTAACCTTGAAACCTTTGGCTTTTAAGATGGAACCCATCGAGGCAGCGGTGATACCTTTGCCGACACCGGAGAGGACTCCTCCGGTCACGAAAATATATTTACACTTGTTTTTCACGGGCCTCCTTTTTAACCCACCGCTTAAATAATATGACTGTTATATCTATTATAGCATGGGCGGGATGGATTTGGGGAAGATTGTAGATTATACAATTGGTCTTGACAAAA
>CAYRGP010000040.1:0-5719 GCA_964423995.1 uncultured Candidatus Saccharibacteria bacterium | reverse complement strand
ATTTTTCTTGACATCTCGAAAGCATAAGCTTATAATAGACGTATGAATCTGTTGCATGGCGTGGGCGATTTCTTCGCATTAGATATTGGGACCAATGCACTGAGGATTGTGCAATTATCAGGGTCCATTAATGGTGGTTTTGCGTTGCAAAAATACGCCTATGTTCCGATTGACAGTAGAATCTTACAGGATACGAGCGACGCCGGGAAAAAGAATTTAGGAGAAATTATCAACGGCGCTTTAGAGCAGGCGGGAATTAAGACGAAAAATATCGCTTTTGGCTTACCAGCTAGGAAGACTTATACGACGGTAGTAGAAGTAGAGGGGATTAACGAAAAACAGCTAAAGCAAACTTTGAAATATCAGCTAGATCAGTTTATTCCGATGGCGCTAGATGAGGCGGAGGTGTCCTATTCGATTCTAGGTCTTTCTCCGAATGACCCGACAAAAGCGGAGGTTTTAGTCTCGTCGGTGTCTAAGGAATTCGCAGAGAGCCAGATGGAAATGATGGAGGGAATTGGACTGAATGTGATTGTACAAGAGCCAGAGCCGATTGCGATGGCGAGAGCTCTGAATCCTTATGGGAGTATGGACGCATCGATGATTATCGACCTCGGCGAGGATTCGACTGATTTGGTAGCGATGTATCATGGCAAACCGCGGCTAGTGCGCTCGATTCCGGGCGGGATTTCTTCGATGGCGAGAGTGGTAGCGGAGACGCTTTCGGTCCCACAGGCTCAGGCGAGACAGTTTATTTTGAGATTTGGGTTGGCGCAAGACCAGTTGGATGGACAGGTGTTTAAGTCTCTCAACGCGACGCTTGATGCCTACGCGATGGAATTAACAAAATCGGCGCAATTTTTCCAGACGAAATACCTCGGTGTAGCGATCAAATCGATTATTCTTTCCGGTTTTGCGGGCGTGATTCCGTTCCTTTCAGAATATCTTGAGGCGAAGACGGGAATTGCGACAGTACAAGGCAATCCATGGCAGTTAGTACAAGTGACTCCAGAGCAACAACAGGTATTGATGAGCGTAGCGAGCGAGTTCGCGGTGGCGATTGGATTAGCGGAAAGGATTAACGACTAATGGACGGGATTAAGGAAAAAATCGCAGCCTTCCGCGCCAAATTAAACGGTAAAGACCCGAATGCGCCGGAGGAACCAAAATTCTCAGAGAATAAAACTTTCGAGATTAACTTGGTGCCAGAGATTAAATATCAGATGTTGAAGTCGATGAGGTTTCGCAAGGTTTCGACTTTTGTTTGCGCGATTGTGGCTGGCGTAGTAGGTATTACAACAGCAATCTTTGGGATTGTAGTGCTGACTCAAAATAGCACTTTGGCATCGCAAGATACGAAACTAGATAGTATGGCGAAGAAGATTCAGGAATTTAGCTCGATGGATGATTTCTTGACTTTGCAAAGCCAGCTCAATGCGATTCAGACGGTGAACGATAACAAGCAAGTGTTATCGAGAATTTTTGGAGTTCTTTCAATGCTCAGGCCACAAGGCGCAGACGTGCTGACGCTTTCGAAGGTGTCGATTAACATGGAAGACGATACTGTGACGATGGAGGGCCAGGCGGACGCTGGCGCGGCGCCGTTTTATGATTACAGAGTATTGGAGTCATTCAAAAAAGGCGCAGAGCTGACAAAATATGACTACGGACGCTATGTCGATGCAGAGGGGATAGAGATTCCGTCTAGATGTATGGTAGAGGCAAAGAGAGACGGTGCGACTTTAATTGATGCGAACGGTAGTCTTTATGCTTATCAGATGATTGGTGAGTATGGTTGCGATGCGAAACTAAAGGAATTAAAAGATGCACTTTCGAATCTGGCCGAGTCGAGTGAAAGCGATACGGATACTAATGGAACTACCAACGCGGAGACTAAGGCGAACGATATGCGAGCAAAAGAGGCACAGGTCTATAGCGAATACGCTACGGAGGTGAGGAAAAATTGGTTTGATAAGTGGTTGGCGGAAAATAATTTGAATCGATATGATGATTTGTCGAGCCGTCAGGCGGATATTGAGGCCGCATTCCAGAATTATTATAATGGTTTGAATGATGAAGAAAAGATGATAGTAGATATCGAGCGGGAAAATAAAGTAGACATAAGAGATGTTGATTTTAGGAAGATTTATCGTACACCGCAGTTTACGGAATGGCTAAAAGAAGGCTGGACGGATGAGGATGGGCAGATCCAAGGCTCTCCGAGAATGACGCTTTCTGGCAATATTTCGGATTGGCCACATTTTGAGAGCCAGTGCATTAAATATAGTGGCGAGACTAGTACGGTGAACAATAAAGAAGTGGTGATGTGGACCACAGAGAATAACTGTATGTTGCTTTCTGAGGAGATGAGCATTTTGGAATCTTCTAACGGTAGAGATTCTGACGGTAATTTGGTTTTGAGATTCAGAGCGACGATTAAAATTGTAGATGATGCATTAGCCTTTAAGACCAAGCATCTACTTGCAATTGGTCCAGATGGTCAGAACGTGACAGATTCTTATCGCCAGATTGAGGGTATGTTCGAACAGCAGGCGGCAGATTGTAATACTCCGGGCGTGATTTGTACGGAGGCGGAAACAAAGAATAACGCTGGGGAATCGACGAATAATAACAATGGAGGGAATTCTTAAATGGCAGAGGAAAAAGTGAATCCAGCCGAGACTGATGGCCCAGCTGTAGAAAAGCGCCAGAAGATTTCGAAGTCGCAGAAGCAGATTTTGTTTACGATTGGCGGGACGGCGGTATTTGTTGGGGTATGTGCAGTTTTGATTTCGTATTGTATGAGGTTGATTGGATTTAATTCGCGTGTGATTGAGGCGAAGGATACTTCAATTAGCAATTATTCTGCAACCATTAAAAATGTGGGGGTCTGTAAGACTTCTGGGAACGGAGTGATATCGGATGATGAGTTAAAGAAATGTACTCCGAACGCATATCTTTCGGATAGCATGAAGGGGACTTTGCGCTACAATGTGATGGTGAAGACGGCGGAGAATGAGAATTTGGAAAGTGTGGCGAGACCACTTCAGGCGGCTTGTTATGATAGTGATGGAAAGAAAATTGATTTCAAATCGCTTTATGATAATGCCGAGGAAGAGGCTGCAAAAGATTCAGAAAAAGATGTGGATTCATTGAAAACAAAGTATCTTAATATGATGAAATCTTGTTCGGCGCTCCGGGCGGTTCCAGATGCCTTGCCAGCGCAGAAAAATACCGAGGCTTTACTCGCATCGCTTGACCGTTTGTTCGATATTGCGGGTTGGCAGCCGACGGGACTTTCACCGAATTCCTCTTCTTCTAGAAGCCCGTATAAAGGCGTGAGCGCGCTCCCGGTTTCACTCTCAATAGAGGCGGATAGTGCGAAGACTCTCTCGGTGCTTTCGACGATTGAGCGGTCGATTAGAACTTTTGATATTACGAGCGCGACGATTGAATGGATTGGTGACAATACTTTGAAACTAGGGGCATCGGCGAGAGCTTATTATACAGGCGAAGAATCTTTGACTCAGAAGACAGTAACAGTCTACGCGGATGCAAATAAGAAAAATTCAACGAAAACTACTTCGGGAGGAACTAAGAAATGAGCAAGAAAGATATCATCTCGATCATAGCAGTAGCGATATTAGGCGTGGTAGCGGCTTTCGTGGGGGTGAATTCGATTCTTGGCGATATTAACGACAAGTCGGCGACGTTTAGGTCGATTGAAGTGGTGAATAGTAGCGTGGGCGAGCCGGATCCGGAGGTGTTTAATCCGGAGGCAATTAACCCGACGGTTGATGTGTTCGTTGGTAACTGTGTAGATAAGAATGGGAACGGACAGCTTGATGATGACGAGAAGATTGGTTGTAATAAAGAGACTGGGCAGGAAGAGCAGATTATTGAAGATACGGAAGAATTAGACGAGGGAAGATAGATGACACTTCTTACACGTGATACTCAAGACAAAGTCATCAATCTGTTGGTTTCGGAGGGTTTGGCGAACCCGACGATGGTACAAGAGGTGGTGGACGAGGTGGCGAAGACGAAGCAGCCACTGATTGCGGCTTTGGTTTCTAAAGGTGTGATTACGAACCGGATGGTGTCGCACGCGACGGCGAATGTACTAGGAGTACAATATATTGAGTTGGACAATATTATCATCGATCAGGATACTTTGCTGAATCTCCCGCAAGAGATTTCGGAGCGGACGTTGGCGGTGGCGCTAGGGGAGTCGAATGGATATCTGGTAGTGGCGATGGTGGACGTGACGAACGTCCAGTCTACAGATTATCTATCGACTTTGACGGGCAAGCCGGTGCGGGCAGTGATGTCTAGTGAAGAGGGAATTAGAAATGTTCTCTCGCAGTACCGGGCGGATTTTTCTAATGTCGATAAGGCTGTGGCGGCGTCCAATAGGGAGGTACAGCAGCAACAAGTTTCGGAGGATGTGAAAACTATTGTTCAGGACTCGCCGATTTCCAAAGCTTTGACGACAATTCTGGAGTTTGCGGTGAAGTCGAAAGCGTCGGATATTCATATTGAGCCGTTGGAAGAAATGCTAGTGATTCGTTGTAGGATTGATGGCGTTTTGCGTAGAGTAATGGAGTTGCCGAAGTCGGTGGAGCCGGCGTTGGTTTCGCGTATAAAAATTTTAGCCAATCTCAAAATTGATGAACATAGAATTCCGCAAGACGGTCAGTTCGCAGTGTTGGTGGCGAATAAGGAAGTGGACCTACGTATTGCGATTGCGCCGGTGGTTTGGGGTGAGCAGGTGGTGATTCGTATTCTGGATAAGACTGGTACGCCGTTGGAAGTTGAACAGATGGGTATGACCGGGCATGCGCTGAAGATGGTGTTAGAGGGTATTTCGAAGCCGAACGGGATGATTCTGACTTCTGGTCCGACGGGTTCTGGTAAGTCGACGACGCTCTACGCTCTGATTAAAAAGATTAAAGATGAAAAGATTAATATTGTGACGTTGGAGGACCCGGTAGAGTATAAGATGGATGGAGTGAACCAGACGCAAGTGAATGTAGACGCGGGGCTGACTTTTGCGAGTGGTCTCCGTTCGATTTTGCGTCAGGACCCAGACGTGGTGATGGTTGGGGAGATTCGTGATGGCGAGACGGCGCAACTCGCGGTGCAAGCGGCACTGACAGGCCACTTGGTGTTTTCGACTCTACACACGAACTCGGCGGCGGGTATTTTGCCGAGGCTTCTGGATATGGGGATTGAGCCGTTCCTTTTGGCGTCGACGCTTAACACAGTGATTGGGCAGAGGTTGGTGCGGAGAGTTTCTGAGAAGAAGACGACTTATCAAGCGTCAGAAATTGAGGCGCACGAGATTAATGAGGTGGTCGGGACGCTCTTGCCACAGAGCCAGGCGGACGTGGCGAAGGTTTCGGAAGATTTAGGCTATCCGGGGTTGCCGGTATTCTCAAAGGAAGGGAAATATACTTTAACCCAAGGAGTAGAGGATGTCGATACGCCAGGCGGATTCAAGGGTCGGGCGGGGCTTTATGAGACGATTATGGTGGATGAGGAGATTCAGAAACTTTTGGTGGCGCAAGCGACGTCGGCAGACATTATGAAAGTAGCGAAAGCGAAGGGGACGGTGACGATGCGTCAGGACGGGATGCTGAAAGCTTTGGCGGGGATTACTACCGTTTCGGAAGTCAATAGAGTGGCATCTGACATTGCATAATTGGCATAAAAATCC
>CAYRGP010000039.1:0-5870 GCA_964423995.1 uncultured Candidatus Saccharibacteria bacterium | reverse complement strand
GGTGGTAGTGGCCGAAAGGCTGTGCTAGTTCGAGTCTAGTCAGGTGCACCAAAAAAGAATCCCTTTCAGGGATTATTTTTTGGTGCAACTGGAGCGTCCCAAGGGGCAAACAGGTGCACCATTCTTTCATATTAACCGTATGCCTAAGCAAAACACCTACGGTGTGCGGTTTTTGGCGGTTTTTTCGGTGGACCAATAGCCGACGTCGACGAAACGGTCTACGGCGGAGACGAGGCGATCGTCCTCGGAGAAAGTCCGGATGTTTTTGCCGACATAGTAGGAGAGATTAACCTGATAGATACCGAGGGCAGGGACGTCGTCGAGCCACTGCTCGAGGAAGGACCCATACTTCGCGGCGCGGAGAGTCGGGTCAATAGTGCTACGCGCAGCTAGGAGTAAATCTGAGGCGATGCCGTTGGTATAATTGGACAAGTTTAGACCAGATTCGTTGGCCTGCGAGGAATGATAGTAAGCAAACAAATCTGGGTCCGCCCCAAGTTCGATTTCATAAATTAAGATGTCGTAATTGCGTGGGCGAATCACATTGAGTAGGAACTCTTGGCCGGGGCTATACATTTTAATCTCTGCTTTTAGACCGAGCTGCTCGAGCTGATATTTGAGATTCTCTGCTAGAGATGGGAAGTATCCAGCCTCCGTAGTCGCAATCTGGACGATCGAATTCTCGCCGAGGTCGGCTTTTTTAATGATGTCTTTAGCATAATCTGGGTCGTATTCGGGGAGCGGAGGATATTTCTTGATGTCGACTTGGCTGGCGAGTAATGGGTAGTCCAAACTCTGCTCCTCGCCGAGCGGGGCGCGGAGAGATTCCATATCGATACCCTTTTGGAGAGCTTTCCGAATGGTTTTGTTCGAGAGGACTCCTTGTTTAGTATTAAAGAAGGCATAAACTCCGGCCGAAAGCGCCGTCTGACGCTCGATGAGTGAGCTATCGACGAGGTCGGCATCGGTCGGGAGGAGTTCGGCAGTGGCAGTAGCAGAGCCGTTATTAATCGCCTCTAAGATGTCACCTAAAGTCAAGTAGGCGTGTACTACGAAAGAATCTAGGTACGGCTCACCGCCGTAATAACCGGGATTTTTATTAAGATAAATGATTTTCTCGCCATTCGTGCCGACATTCTGAGAGGCATTATAAGAGAACGCTCCGGATGTAACAGGAGTGGTACTAAAGACGCTCTCTAGGAGTTGCTCCGCAGAGACATCAGCCAAAATATGAGACGGGAGAATCGGGAAATTCAGAGCGGAGGAGAAATTCGCGTATGCCGCGGGGAGTGTAAAAATGAGGTTGCTATTTTCTTCTGCGACCTTCACGCCAGAAAGATTGGAGGAATAGTTTGTGCTGATGCTAGTAGATTGGATAATTTTGACGGTGTAGAGTACGTCTTGGTTAGTGATGGGCGCGCCGTCGGACCATTTGAGGTTCTCACGAAGTTTTACGGTCCAGATTTTCCCGGTGTCGTCTACGGTAATAGAAGAGGCTAGCGCCGGGCCAATATGGCCGGAATAATCTGGGGCGGCTAAGGATGCGAACATTAATTTTGATAAGACTTTTTCACTACTGGTGGCGGCAAAAAGAGGGTTCAAAGAGGCGACTTTACCGAGAGTGGCTTCTGTGTAAGTCCCACCTCTTTTCCAACCTTCTGTACTATAAGAATTAACATACCAGAAGGCCTGCGTGATGGAGAGCATAATGATTGCTAAGATTAAAAGGCTCCACTCTAATATTAAGAGCCGAATCCGGCGGATGTGTGAGACTCGGTCGACGATATTTTCCTGAATATGCTCTACGGTCTGGTCGGTAGTCTTTTTCGAAAAGCGCGAAAAACGCCTACTGATTTTTTGCCCACGCTTTTTCACCTTCGACCGCATAATACCTCTCTTATGACGGGATTAACAAAATCCCTAAGATAGACAGTACGAAAATCATTACGACAACTATCGTAGTAATAAACAAGGACTTCTCTAGGCCGCGGCGCTCGGTATAGAGCTCGCCACTGACGCCGAAACCCGCGCCGAGAGAGGCGCCTCTCTGCTGGAGAAGAATCAGAATAATCGATAAAATAGCTGTAATAACAATGGTTGTGTCCAATATACTCGCAATTTCCATAACTTATTCTATTATACAGTAAAAAATTAATTTTAGTAAGTGTGTTTTTTACAATTTATTTAAAGAGGTTTTTCGACTTTAATAGACGGTGGTAAGTGATGGCAAAACGGTGGGATTCATCGTCGATACGCGAGATGAGATGGGCGATATGACTACCGGGGGCGATTCGAATCATTTTAAAATCGTCGTCGCTCGGAATGACTAATTTGACGTCGGCATTTTTAGTATGGTCGCCGGATTTATCGCGGCCAATGATGGGGATGTTTCGCTCTTTTAAGAGGTCTAGCACCGCAGAAAGCTGACCGACCGAGCCGTCCAAAATAATTAAATCTGGGTATGGCCACTCGGGGTGTTTGAGCCGGCGCTCGATAATTTCGCGCATAGAGCCGGGGTCGTCGTTTTTCTGGGAGCGAAGCTTAAATTTCCGGTATTCTGAGCGGTCTGAGACGCCGTTAGTAAAAACCACCATACTCCCTACTACGTTCGTTCCCTGTTCGTGCGAGATGTCGTAGCCCTCGATGCGGCGAGGCGGAGCGGGGAGATGTAAGAGCTTTTCGAGCGCGAGAAGCGCTTGGTCGGATGAAATATCCAAAAACTCTTTGTCGGAGAAAACAATTTTCTTTTTCAGCTCTAAGAGTCCGAAATATTGATTACGAAGCTCGGCAGCTCTTTCAAAATCCTCGGTCTTCGCGGCAGTAAGCATCTCCTTCTCGATTTCCTTAACCAACTTTTCGCGGTCACCCTCGAGATAACGAATGAGCTTTCTCAAATTCTTTTTATACTCTGCTGGGGTGGACTTTAAAATCTCAATACCGGGGGTAAGCCCGAGGTCAGTATCGAGGGTCTTTTTGCCATCAAAAGGCTTCGTATAAAACGGGAAAACTTTGCGCAGAACTCTTAGCGCTCGCTCGATTGGGAGCTTGGCATAGAATGGGCCGATGTAAGTAGCTTTATCATCGAGCGGCTGGCGAGTGATAGAAACGTACGGCACCTCGGATTTCAGATCGATGCGAACATAAGAGACGGTCTTATCGTCCCGCAGGAGAATATTCCACTTCGGCTTGTAGCGCTTAATCATCTCTGATTCCAGAAATAGCGCATCCATCTCGGTGTCGACTACAATCCAATCGGTATCATAAATCTCGGCCTTCAAAGCCTCGGTTTTAGGATCTTTTAAGTCCTTATGGAAATATTGACGAACGCGATTTTTCAGGACCGCCGCCTTGCCGACATAGATAATTTCTCCATCTTTATTCTTATGGAAATAGACGCCGGGGGCGGCAGGAAGAGTTTTTAATTTGGCTTTCAATGCATCAGTCATTAGATTGTTCTACTACTGTATAGGCGGAAAAAAGACCGCTGATAGACTGGACTAGCTCCGTGATTTCAGCGGTAAGCTCGCTGATAGGATGAGAGTTGGCCGGGGTGATAATCTCTGCTGCGCCAGCTTTCAGACGGAGGTCTAATTTCACATTATAACCGTTCACAGTGGTGTCGAAATAGACGCCTTCAATGACGCGGCTGTTATTAATATCGAGATAGATTGGTTTTGCGGCGGCTTTATTAAGCTGGCTAGAGACGATCTTGGCGGCGGTATTACTACTCGGGGCACAATCGCGAATTTTCTTCATTTCTGAGGAATCCATAAATCCATTCCAGAAATCACTGAGCTTATTCACATCGGCGGTGGCCTCATAGGCGTCGCCAGTGAAGGAGACGGGCTTAGAGCTAGCCTTTTTCACTACTAAGAACTGGTGGTCTTTGTAAATATTGGCGATAGTATCGAGCCCGGACTGACTAAATAGCTCTTTGGTTGCACCAACTGCACAGTTGTACTGTGAGTTAAGCTCATCAGTGTATGCACCTAGAGATTTCATAACCTCTGGGAAAGAAATTCTCCACCAGTTGGCATCAATCTTTTTGCCAATGAGTTTAATCTTCGTAACGATAGTGGAAACGGGCTCGGTATTGGTATAAGCGCTAAAATTAGAGGCGAGGCTACTCAAGAAATCAGAGAGCTCTTGGGTTCTAATATAGAGCACGCCGTCATCCTGAAGCACATCGTTGAAGGTGAAGGTGAAATCATTCATTCCGGCGATTTTGGTGCGGAAAGTAGCCGAAGAGGAGGCGTTGATACCATTATTTTCCGATTCAAGCGCAATCTCAATGGAGTTCTGGATAGTATCGCCATAAGCGTTCGTGGTGGGTACGCTCATAGATATTGTGCTAGTAATAGTATGGGCGGGCTCTTTAATAGTTTTCGTGATGGCATCTAGAGCGACATTCTCTGGCGAATTCTGGGCCTGGACGAAAAATACTAGCGCGACGGCTCCAGCTACTACTGCTATCGCCCCGGCGGCAAGGCCGATGATTAGACCTTTTTTAGACTTTTTAGTTTCGGTTTTGCTTTTCGTTTTGGTATTTTCAGTAGCTACTTCGTCAGTCACCATAAAAACTCCTTTATTGTTACTATAATGATATCATATTTTCTAAGAAAAGTCGCCGTTTTAAAACGCTTATGGTATAATTGTGATATGAATAGTATGGAAAAAGTGTTAATCTCAGATATCAAAGCAAGACAAATTCTAGATAGCCGGGGGAACCCGACGATTGAGGCGGATGTTTACCTCTCGACCGGCCACGTGGGGCGGGCGATTGTGCCGTCTGGCGCCTCGACGGGCGCGGGCGAGGCGCTGGAGCTCCGCGATGGAGACAAAGATTACTATAATGGTAAAAGCGTCCTTAAAGCAGTCTGGAATGTCAACCATAAGATTTATGATCTTTTGGTCGGGAATTCGGCCGAACAGAGAGTGGTAGATGAGATGATGTTAGAGCTAGACGGGACCGAGAACAAGTCGTCGATTGGCGCAAATGCAATTCTGGCGGTCTCGATGGCGAACGCCAAGGCGCTAGCGAAACAGCATCGGATGCATTTTTATGAATATATCGCAGAGCTGGCCGGCACGACCGACGAAATGTCGATGCCGATGCCGATGATGAACGTGATGAACGGCGGAGCGCACGCAGATTGGAGCACAGATTTCCAGGAGTATATGATTATTCCGCGTGGAGCGGAGAACATCAACGAGGCCGTGCGGATGGGAGCGGAAGTTTTCCATACACTGAAGGAAGTTTTAAAGGAGCGTGGCTACCCAACTACGGTGGGCGATGAGGGCGGCTACGCGCCGCTAGTCCGCGATGGTGATAACGAGCCGCTAGAGTGTATTCGGCTAGCAATTGAGCGGGCCGGGTATCAGCCAGGGCAGGATATCTGTATCGCGATGGATATTGCGGCGTCCGAATTTTACGCGAAGGACCATTACGAGCTAAAGACGAACGGGGATTGGAAATCTTCAGAAGATTTGATTAACTGGTATACCTGGATTTTGGATAATTATCCGGTGGTATCGATTGAGGATGGGCTATCAGAGAGCGACTGGGGAGGTTGGAAAGAGCTGACCGAGCGGCTAGGCGAGAGATGCCAACTAGTCGGCGACGATTTGTTTGTGACGAATGTGAAATTACTAGAGAAAGGAATTTCCGAAAAAGCGGGGAATGCGATCCTGATTAAGCCGAACCAAATCGGGACATTGTCCGAGACGATTGACGCGGTATTACTCGCAAAGAAAAATGGGTTCAAGACGATTATGTCGCACCGCTCGGGGGAGACGGAGGACGCCTCGATTGCGCATCTCGCGGTGGGGCTAGGGACGGACCAGATTAAAACTGGTTCCCTGTCGCGTTC
>CAYRGP010000038.1:0-5884 GCA_964423995.1 uncultured Candidatus Saccharibacteria bacterium | reverse complement strand
TAGAAAACGAAATCCAAACCAAATCTCATATCGAAACCATCAACGGAGCGTTTGGCAAAACAATCTACGATACGGCCAAAGGAATTGGTGCTACGCCGGCATTCGAACAGCTCAACTCGCGCGGTATTGAAGTAATGCTCAATACACCGTGGCAAGGCGCCAATTATAGCAACCGGATCTGGAAAAACTCGAATGTACTAGCGAGCCAACTTCAACAAACACTCACTAAAGCCATAATGACCGGCATGAGCGAAGAAAGGGCGCTTTACGAAATACGACAAAGGTTCAATGTGGGGAGTTTCTACGCGGAACGGTTGATCCGAACAGAAACTAACCACTTTGAGAACGAAACCGAATTTATCGCCTACCAAGAAATGGGAATAGATAGATACGTCTTCGTTGCGACACTGGATGGCAGAACTTCGGATATGTGCCGGAGTCATGACGGCCAAATCTATAAGATGAGTGAGCGACAAGAGGGTTACAATTACCCTCCACTTCACCCCTTTTGTCGCTCAACTGTGCGTGGATACATCGGTAAAGAGTATGAACCAAAGATGAGAACCGCCCGAAATAAACTTGGCGGCAAATATTTCGTACCGAACATGAGCTATAATGAGTGGATTAAAGACATTCGATTCAATCCGAATGTTTATCCGGCCGATGTACCGACAATTATGCCATAACTTAAAAGTGTGCTATAATGAAGTTATAAAATCAGCCCTCCGCATGGTTCTGCCATGTGTAGCAATCGGGCTGATTTTTTGTGTTATTTATGATATAATTTGTTAAAGATAATACGGAGGTTCAATGGTTAGCGGTGCGGAAAAAATTGGCTCAACTAGCGAAAATCTACAAACAAGCCAAGAAAAACATCCATTAGAGAATATGCCATCGTTCGAAGATCATATGCGCCAAATGCAATCTTCTGAACTTGGTTCATCAACTCCGGAACATTCTAACGAATCTGACAAAACTATCGATAACCTTTTTGACAGATTGGGCCACGGTGTAGGAGAGGGTTATTTTGAGGATCCGGATAAACTTCTTGCACTGACTCAAGACGCATTATCTCAAACTCCGCAACAAGCGATAAATAATTTCAAGACACAGGTCGAGAATTATAAAGCGAGATCTACCGAAAACTACCAAATCAGAGCAGCAACTTTTTACGAACAAACTAAAGACAATGTCCAAAGTTTAGCGAAACAGAAATTGGTCGGCAATGATACAATTAAAGTATTTTTGAACCCCGATTTCATATCTTCGGTAGGTAGAGGTCGTATGATGTCAGAATACAACGCAATACAATCCGATTATTCTAGGCGCGAAGAAGAGTCATGGATGGATGGTACACAAACTTATCAGCGATACATGATGAGAACAAAATTAGTGGCAGATAGTCTTTCTGAAAATGTTGGAGATGTTGCCTACCAAAAAGAGATCGCAGATATCGATACTACATACGATCCAAACAAACCCATAATTCCGGGCGATTTTATCCATGTAAACTCCAATAAGCCTCGCGAAAAAGGTGGGCTTCGTTGCTATATTTCACCAGATAAAACCGCCGATCCGTCAGCTGTACTATATGCGTGGAACGAAAGTTTCCAAGCTTCCCCTCTAAAGGATAGTTTGTATTTCAAATTTGCAACTTCAATGAACAGTTACAAAGACGGTGGCAAACAAAGACCAGACGATATCGTTATCTATAAAACCGACAATATTGACGATACGCAGTTTAAAGAATTGCTACAAGATTTCCAAAAACGATGTAACGAAATGTCGCCAGATTTACTACCAAGCGATAGTAAAAAGATGCCGGCAACCACACAAAAGATCGCCAATGGTATTTCTATTGCTGGCGAACCTGGTTATGTCAACGACTATTTGAGATATACAGATCATAAAGAGGGTAAACATTCTTGGACAACTTTTGTGGACAAAATGGCAATTTTAAGCACTTCAATTGCTGCTAACCGACTCGGGATTAAACCAGACTCTATCGACGCTCCTGGGTTGCAGGATGAAACCAAGAAAGTATTTCGTGAATTCATGCTACTCTCTAAGATAAATCCAGACACAATGTTGCCAGCAGAATATGGTGATAAGCTTCCTTCATGGGCTAATTTAGATAGCGTAGTAGAACATGACATTGATCAGGTTGCCGAGAACAAACAAGAAAAAGTAGAATTAGCCGAAGAAGCACCAAAAAATGAAACAATTGAACAGGCAGCCGAAATTTCAAGCGAGGATGCTGCAAATAGAAAGCGTATAGCCTCCGGGGATGTTTCAAACATATACTCCGTTGAAAAAGAAGACGGTAAGATTAGTACGGTAGTCGAAAGCCAATATTTTGATATGGCAGAAAAATTTACTAAAGCCCATGATGAACTGAAAAATAACTTCGATTTGCGCCTTGCGATGTCTGGCATGTCGACAGACTTAGCTTTAATCGATGCTACACATGGTAAAAACTTCACCGACGGCAATGAAAAGATGAGAGCTTCTCTTCTTGAAGATTATAGTACTCTTAGATCAAGACTAGATAACCCAGAAACACCCCCAGAAGAAAAACAACTCATTTCAGATTATTTTGATACCATGAGCGGAAATGCTCTCTCGTTCTTAGAAAGTCGTTATGATCCAAGTCTCGCAAAGGACAAACAAAGCGAAAAACAAGAAAGCGACGATACCAAAGAGCAAGTCAGCCAGATTCTTACCGAATCAAAAGAAAAACTAGAAAAAATTAAGAGTGTATTCTCGGAAGATTCAAGCTCTTTCGATTCGGCCCTAGCACACATAGATGAACTTGTGAGTAGCAGGTCTACGGATCTCGATGATCTTCAATCGAGCCTAACTAGACTACTACAGGCACAGGAATCATTGGCTCATTCCACTGGTAAATTTAACAGTGCAAATGCCGACTACCTAACTGATGTAGTACAAAACGAAGAACAAATCGGTAATAATGCATACAGACAAGAATTTAACAGCATTGAAGAAAATAACGAACAGATTCAATCGGCTTCAAGAAAAATTCATAGTACGGATGACCACATAGCGCAAATAAGGACATACATCAGCAGAGTCGAAGACTTAATAAATGCTATGCGAAGATTCTAATGGCTCCACATACATTTTGGCTAATTTTAGTTGATGTATTCAAATAGAGCAGTATTTGAGGTAGTTTCTTCCGGAGAGTTGTCTTGGGTCATAATTTCTCGCTGAAGAACAAATTCGAGTTTATTAAATTCGCCGTTCTCAAATTTTAAGAGATGAGGAAAAACGTCAAACTCGTAATCACCTAGATAATCAGCACTAATTAAGAGGTATTTTTTATCATCATCCTCAAAAAGATATACCCAAGTATCAGGCTCGACCTGGTAATGGCTCTTCTCGGAAATATTATCAAATCCGTAAGCGACCATAATGTCTTTTCGTTCTGATTCTGATAAATACATATCTGTATTATACCATAAAAAGAAAAGACCGGCAACTGGTGCCGGTCATAGTATTTGGTTGGTTAAAAATATTAAATCCTGTGAGTATTCGTGCCACGCTTTCTGGCATTATCAATCAGATAATCATCATGATCTTGCCAAGCGTCACGCAAGTAGGTTACATTTCCATCACGATCAATTACGGCGTGTCCATGTCCCATACCATCTCCAGCAGCATTTAATCCACCGAAGAAAACATGAGTGGTGCCGTCGCCATGGGGAACGATCTTTGCGTTCTGTCCGAACAGACTACCGAGATAATGGGCATTAGATCTTACGAGAGCCATATTGACCTTATCCACGGCTTGCTGTTTCGTTGCCGACCTTTCAGACTTTACTTCGTCAAGCTTACGCTGGAATGCGGCCTGAGCCTGCTTAAACTGGCTCTGTAAACGGTCAAATTCGGCCTTCGCGGAATCACGCATTGCTTTTAGCCTCTTGAACTCTGCCTGAGCTGATTCGTGGCGAGTTTTTGCTGACTCGAAAGCAGATTTGGCATAATTGAATGCCGAAGAATCAACTCTCGGAGCGGAAGCCTCAGCGTTAGCCTTAGCTTGTCTGACCTCGCGAGCAAGCTCGGAAATCTCTGCGTTGAGCTCATCACGACGATCCTTATGCTCGTGACCTTCCTGAGAAAAATACGGAGCTTCGGATTTGTCGCCGTATTGGTATGCGTTGCTCGCGCGTTCGAAGCAATCCTGCATTGCACGATGTTCAGCGTCGGCTTCGTACTTCAGCGATTCGATACGAGAATTATTATAGTCGCGAATACGAGCATACTCGTCCCAAACCGAATCACGGTGGTCGTAAGCTGATTTTCTCGCCTCAAACTCACTATTCATTCTCTCTCTGGCACGGGTACGCTCTTCCCAAGCGGTCTGCATGGCGTTATGAGCGGAGTTCGTCTGTTCCTGTAAATCCTTAAACCTCTGAAACACCGCCTGCTTTTGCTCGAAAAGCGACTGCTGTTCTGCTTTTAACCTGTCCAATTCTGGATTTCTTGACATACATAATCACCAACCTTTCAAAATAGTAACGTACAATTTCAAGTTCCTCACCAACCAAATACTAAAATAATTATAACATATTTTATACTATCTGTAAATCTTCCCCTCCTTAATCGATCTTATCGATAATGACCTATCAGAATCATAATAGATAGTATAAAAAGAGAGGCGCCTAGCCAAAAGCGCCTCTCAAGTGCTTTCTATCTGATACCAACCGAAAAACAAACTAAACGGTCAGCTACCTCCCAAATAGTAGCACTAACACCATTTTAACTTAAAAACCTTTTAATTACAAATCGTTTATGGTATAATTAAGCCATACATAATCAATTGCGACAGAAATTCCTGTCGTTTTTTGTTTATCATTCAGCCGATGGGCGTAAAACAGAGGATTCTATGGATAAAGAAACCAATCCTACACCGGACAATAACGATTCCGGGGATAAAGGCCAAGAAGACAATAAGCCTGCGACTTTTACTCAAGAACAGGTCAACGAAATCGTGAGCAAGCGTCTCGCCGAGGCTAACACCAAGGCCGAGAAGAAGCTCAAAGATGAGGTTTCCAAAGCAGTTGCTGAAGCGGAACGCCGGAGTAAACTCTCCGAAGACGAACGCGATAAGGAACTCAAGGCCAAACAAAAGCAAGAGCTAGACGATCGGGAGCGTAGCATTACCCTCCGTGAGCGTAGAGCCGATGCTAAAGATGCACTGTCTGATAGGAATATCGACACAGACCTCGTAGACTTCGTTATCGACATTGATGAGGATAAAACCAATGCTAATATCGATAAGCTAGAAAAAGCTTTCAATAAAGCCGTTGAAGCTGGTGTGAAAGCTAAATTAGCCGGAACTTCTCCCGAAGATTATGGCGAGGGCAATAAGCCGAAAACCGAAGCGAAAAAATCGCCAACCGGACTTCGGTCGTTCTAAAGGAATAAACTATGGCAAGAACTGATGCTTTAAGCATTCAAATCGACGCAAATACCGCCGATAAGCTCGCCGAGATTCAAGGGTTCGTCATCGACACCATTCAGAAGAACGCAGTCTCTGAAAAGATGAAGAATACCGAATACTCCGGCGATCCAAATACCGGTAGCGTCGAAATTGACCGCTTCAAGAACGCGCAAGTAGATGACTACGGTACTGCTCGCACCGCTGGAGCTGGCAAGAAGATTCTAAACACCGGCAAGGTCACCATTAACATCAACGAAGACAAAGAGATCGTTGAGGAAATCGCCAAAAAGGATGTGAAGCTCTACGGCATTGCGTCCATCATGGATAAACGCAAGAAAAACCAAGCGCTTCGCATGATCGCAGATCTCGATACTCGCTTCTTCGCACAGATGGTCACGGATGGTACCGAAATTACTGGTC
>CAYRGP010000037.1:0-5929 GCA_964423995.1 uncultured Candidatus Saccharibacteria bacterium | reverse complement strand
CGAGTAGTAGCGCCGCGCCCCCGCGACGGCGGGCGGCGCGGACGCGCCCCGAGAAGAGAGCTTAAATGCTCAGCTTCTTTCTAAGCGCTTCTTGTATTTCTTCAATGGTACCTGAAGCGTCAAGCGTCGGGATGTTAAAATCTTTGGCGACCTGCTGGTAGCCCGCATTGACTTTCTTCTGAAACTCTCCACCCTTCGACTTCCAAAACTCCGCCGCCCTTTCTTGCGTCCCTAGTCGTTTCACCTGTTCTTCTGGTGATATTGTGAAGATTACAATTTTATCCGGGCGAAAATACGGCTCCGGCATGACTTCCTTATGTAATTTCGTAATTAAGCTCCGCGAGACCCCCGAGGCGTAGCCGATATAAATTAGAGTCGAGAACCAGTTACGTGTCACGATTACAGTCTCCCCGCGCTTTAGCGCCGGCTCGGCAATTTTTCGCCACTGCTCATAGCGATTGATGAGATATAAAAGAGCGTGCGTACGTGGCTCGATGTCTTGGTCGGTGCCATAGTTTAGCTTCGCGATAGTTTTAATGAATTCGTTATCGCTCCCGGTCCCACTCTCGGAGTAGGTTACGACTTTCTCGCCCTTCGCTCGTAGATATTCCGCCAGTAGTTTTGCCTGAGTATCTTTGCCGGTGGCGTCCTGCCCCTCAATTACAATATATTTTCCTACCATATAATCTCCTTTTTACCGTGCTCTTTTAGGTAAGCGTTGGTTTTCGAAAACGGTTTTGAACCGAAAAAGCCCGCGCTCGCCGAGAGTGGGGAAGGATGCGCCGACTCTAAAATCAGATGGCGCGAACTGTCAATCAACGTCTTTTTCGCCCGGGCGTCCCGCCCCCAGAGGATAAACACCAGGTTTTCGCGTGTATCGCTCAAATATCTAATCACCGCCTCGGTGAAAATTTCCCAACCCTTCCCACGGTGCGAACCAGGCCGGTGTGCCTCCACAGTTAGAACATTATTTAAAAGCAATACCCCCTGCTCCTGCCAGTTCTTCAACGAGCCAGATTGGTTCATATGTTGGCCGATGTCGCTGTCGATTTCTTTGTAGATATTCTTAAGGCTCGGCGGGATTTTCTCCGTGCTCGGCACCGAGAAAGCTAGACCATGCGCCGCGCCCGGCGTATGATAAGGATCTTGCCCTAAAATCACCACTTTTACGTCCTCAAGATTCGTCGTGAAAGCCCGAAACACTAGCTGCTTTGGCGGGAAAATCGTTTTCTTTTCGTATTCGTTGTGCAGAAACTCGGAGAGTTCTGCGAAGTATGGTTTCTTAAATTCGGATTCTAAAAACGGTTTCCAACTATCGTGCATGAGGGCCTTCTCCCTGCCCACGATGATGAACTTCTGCTGCACTTTTTGCCTTGGTGGTTTTGTCTGTTAGAGGCACCTCTATGTCGGAGGAGTCGTCTTTGCCGGTATCTTTCTTGCTCGAGCGGGCCGAGCGCGCGATAAGAATCCCGCCGACGACGAGGACCAGAAAACTCCCCGCGCTCGCCAAGATGAATCCTAGCGTGCTATAATCATCCACCGTCTCTGTCTCTTGCTGAACTTCCTCTTGTTTGGTCTCAGTCTCAGAGAGTTTAGTCGGATTTTTGCGCCCCGTCGGCGGCGTGGCGGTATTAGTCTGAACTTCTACACCGTTTACGTAGAGCTTGTGCCCGTTCCCATAGATATTTTTATTATCGGCGTCGGCGTTCACCAGTGTCGTGATATAACTATCTTTCGTCAACACGATCACCGAATCCGCCGAGAGCTCAACGTTCACCGCCTTCGCGGTATTGTCGGCATTAATCGCAGCTTTTAAGAAACTGTCATTTTCTAGCTTAAAGTCCAAAGAGGAAATATTATCTACTACGATGTCGCCAACTATCTCTTGTGCGCTCGCCGACAAAGTCACAACCCCGCCGTTCGCGCCGCTATTGCCCCATTTCACGGCTTGTATCCGGAGAAAATCGCCCGATTCGTTGGTGAAAATGTTATTCTCTAATTTAATCTCAGCCGTGGTGTTCGTGACGAAGAAGGTGTCGCCGTTTTTCGTGGTGATCTTAGAATTTTTTGCGGTGAAACTCCCGACTCCCTCGTCTGCATCGCCGGACATCGACTGATAGATGAAGATAGTTTTATAAGTCTCGCTCTGTCCGTTCAGCTTATTATTATCAGCGGTGAGTTCCACATTGTCTAGTGTCACCGAATTTTTCCCCTCAATCACCACGCCCTCGGAGGCGGTAGAGGTCAATTTGGTATTTTTCGCGGTGATGTCAGCCGTGGAGTAAATCACCGGCGAGCCGGTGCCATTAGAAGTATAGGAGCCGCCGTCGATCACCATCGTCCCGCCCCCACGGTCGCTCCGAATCGGCGCCGAAGAATTGCCATCGGTCGTCGCTGTGACATAAGTAGCATTCAATTTCCCGCCGCCGGTCACCATCAGCGCGCCGGAATTATTGTTAGTGGTTTTAATATTAGTGTTGGAAATGTTAATCAGGCCGTCACCGTAAGCGAAAATCGCATTCGCATGGGCACCATCCGTCGTCACGGTCCCGCCGGTAATATTCAGCGTCCCGCCCGAGACGAAAACCGCCGCGTTCGTCCCATAAAAATCGGCATTATCACCGTCCGCCGCACCGGTCTTTTTAATGGCCGGATTCGTCAGCGTCACCGTCCCGGCGGTCATCAAAATCGCGTTCTCCGTGTCGTTCACACTCTCGTAGGTCTGCCCATCTGTCGCTAAATCGCTCTCAATCGTCATCACACCAGAGTGCGCCACCGTCGTGTTCATAGAATTGCCGTTCATCGAGCCCACTGGGTCTCCAGGCGTGGTATTCTGGGCCGATGGGGCCTCCGGGCGCTCGCCCTGGCCAGATACTCCCGCCGGCGGCTCCGCATAAACGCTCGGCACGAGCGCAGCCGTAGTCAGCGCCGCCACAAGCGATACCCCCAAAACAGTTGTCTTTTTCACCATAATATTAACTCCACTTAGTTATTTCTAGTATAACCGTTTTCAGGTTTTTTAGCAAGTCTAGCGAGGGGGCGAAAAATGTTGTATAATATAACAAATGGAAATCAGATTAAACAAGTTCTTGGCTGAGCGTATCGGACTCTCTCGTCGCGAGGCGGACGATGCCATCGCCGCCGGCGAAGTTTTGTTAGATGGCCAGGTCGCTGTGCTCGGTGCGCGCGTTTCGGAACAAAACAAAGTTTTTTACCGCGGCCAGCCGGTGGAATTTGCGAAGATCTATACGTATCTGAAGTTTAATAAACCTACGGGTTATGTTTGCTCGCGCAAAAAGCAAGGCGATGCCGATACGATTTATAGTTTATTGCCAGAAAAGTTCCAGAGCCTGAAGACGGTCGGGCGGCTAGACAAAGATTCTTGCGGCCTTATTCTTCTCACTGATGATGGCGACATGGCCTTTCGGCTGACCCACCCGAAATTCATGAAGTACAAAGTTTATATTGTCACTCTTGACCGTCCGCTCGAGCCTCTACACCAACAGATGATTGCGGATTTCGGTGTCGACCTCCCGGATGGGAGCAGTCGGCTTGATTTGACCTGTATAGATAGCTTGACCCACCCAGACTCCGAAACTGAATCCGAAAGCTATAGAGAGGCCGTCTTTCCTCATTCCAAAGGCCGTAAAGTCTGGCAGGTCGGCATGAGCGAAGGCAGAAATCGCCAGATTCGCCGCACCTTCGCCGCTCTCGGCTACCGGGTGGTATTTCTGAAACGCATCCAGTTCGGCAATATTTCGCTCGGCGATTTAGAGGAAGGGAACTATGCGGAGATTCCCGCGACAGAGCTAGCTTAGTAACATGTTTGTTGATTAGTGTACCAAATAAGAGCTTACACAAAAAGGCAAGGGGAACAGCTGTGTGATCCCACACTGCTGTTCCCCTTTAACCTAGTCATATTGTACTATATATCCTCAAAAAAATCAACGACCTTACCACTTTTCGTAATTAAGAGTAAGCCTTTGAGGCTTTTTGTCCTTTTTGACTGACTCGACAGTTCTCGTATCAATCTTTCTGTTCTCATTTTCGACTATCGGGCGTCTATAATGATGTTTTTTGATTGCAACATCGCCCTAGAAAATTGGTGCTGGATATTTCTTTTGCCTTTCCCAGTTGGGCTTTTTAGCTCCCAGACAGTGTTTTGTATTAAAAAATCCGCCGTTTTAGTGCTAGTCCTAGGGATAAATTCAACATTTGCTCGGAAGTAATTTGCTAATAATTTTGCCGCAGAAATTTCTATTTCGGTTGGCTCTGTATTCGAACTAGCGGGTAGGATAATTTTGTACTTTATTTTTTGCATATAGACAGTATAGAACAAATCTCAAAAAACTTGCAATCATAACCAGGATAGCCTAAGGGGATTAGTATCTTAAATATTGTAAAAATGTAAAATATACAATTAGTATTGCATTTCATTTCCGTCCGCCGTATAATCATAAGTAATATGAGTTTTGCGAGAGAGAATCATAAGAAGAATAACAATATCTTTTCCACCTCCCTATCCCAACGGGGGGGGGATACATTATCAGGAAATTAGGAACCCCCATAGACTGCGGTCTCGTATTCTAGACTCTCGAAACAGCTCTTGCCCAGGCACTAAGCTCCATCCTAAATCTAGCCGCAAACTACCTAGAGCTTTCACCTTCGGCGCTCTAGCTGTTTTCGCTTTCACCCTTCTTTTTGCCTTCTCTACCTATCTTACCCACAGCTTCCTCTATCCCGCCACCTCTCTCTCCGCCATCGCCAATGGTTCTGAGATAGGATTAAACATCAAAGATTTCATCAAAGTCGCTGTCGATACGGATAATCTAGCTCTCCACGATGCTAGTGGAGACACCGCGGTTACCCCCGAACCGTCCGGTACTTTAGTCTATGGGGATGTGAATGTGGCTGTTACTACTAACACTGTGCGTGGATATAGTCTCTCCGTCTACACACAAGATAGTAGTAACAGCATGAGGCACCAGAACTCTGCCGTAACAGACGCTATTGCTCCGATTTCTTCTATCTCCGGCTACAACGCCACTACTGGCGCAAGCGACCTAGCGGGTAACACCTGGGGCTTTAGAAAGAATAATGGCACTACCGACTCTCCCTCTTACACCAACTGGTTCGCAGTAGGAGAAAACGCTAATAACAACACAGCAATCTATGATACCGATACCGGCAACTCTGCCTTCTGTGAGAACTTATCTTATCCTCTTAGTAGTACCGGCTGTGATTCCGGAACCTACGATACCTTTAACATTAACTTCGGCGCTAAACTCACTTCTTCTCTTCCCGCTGGTACTTATACTAATAACGTAGTATTTTCTGCCGTAGCTAAAGACGAAGGCGCTAGATACACCCTAGATTTCCATCCTAATGGTGGAGAAAACGTCATGGCAAATAGAACCGTAATTAAAGGCAGTACGGCTGTTCTTCCTACTAATGGTTTCTCCCTCCCCGGACATGCTATTAAAGGTTGGGCCCTAACTCAAGCTGATGCTGAAGCAGCTAGCACCACTACCTCTCATCCTACTCCTACCTCCCCAACTTACAATACCTATACCGCCGGACAGACCGTATCGGTAAATGATCTCATCACTGCCGCCATTGCCGCCGGACAATCTGTAGAACAGAACGCCCTAATTAATCTCTATGCTATTTGGGACATTGCCTATACTGTGACCTACAACGCCGGCAGTAACGGTACTAACATCGCTACCGGTTCTGCCATCACGAACGATACCATCCTCTCCGCTACTATCACCATCCCCGGCAACGAAAACGACCACTTCTCCTTAGAGGGCTATAACTTCCTCGGCTGGGCCCTCACCGATGGCGCCACCGACGTAGTCTATGAAGCATCCGATACTGTCTCCATCCGCGACCTCATCTCCGCCGCCGCCACCGCCGGCCAGAGCGT
>CAYRGP010000036.1:0-5944 GCA_964423995.1 uncultured Candidatus Saccharibacteria bacterium | reverse complement strand
GCTTAAAAGAACCTAATCAAAAATTGTTCTATCAACGTCCACGGCTCTATCGTGGACGTTTTTGTGAGCATATCTAGTTCCGCCAATTCTTCTAGTGCCTTCTTATCTTTCGCTCCCATCCGATATTCATACCGTTCGCTCAGCTTTCGCACCAATAGCCCCATAAACATATACGGGTCCAATTCATCCTTTGCTTTCTCAATTTCTTCCACCGCTTTTGCTCCATTCACCACCGCGAGGTCCGCAATCTCAAAAGCCCTATTCCTCCTTGTTACTTCGAATTTCTGCGCTTTTACGCCCTTCGCTTTCTTGAACTCTTGAAAACTTTTTTTCTTCGACGTCGTCGTCTCCCAAATCACCACTTCGTGTGGGGTGTTCACATATTTTATCAATTCTGTATAAAAATCTATTCCAGGCGCGCTTTCCTCCCCTTCATCCTTCCTCGCCGGTGTTAAATCTCGAATTAAAATCTTACGTCGCTCACTAAATAGCGTTCTTCCCCGACAGATGTTCGCCAAATCCTGTATCTCTAAATTCTCTCCCTCATAAACCTCATAATCCTCCCCGAGCAATCTCTTGACCGCTTCGCTTATTTTCTGTCTATCATCTCCAGTAAAAACGTAGAACATTATGAGACCTCCTGGCAGACTGGGCAAAAATGTGTTCCCCTCCCCGCCACTTTAGTTTTCACAATCTCCGCCCCGCAACGCCTACATTTCTTCCCCTCTCTCCGGAAGACCTCCGCGAAAAGCTCCAAATAATCGCCTTTTGTCCCGTCTGGTTTCACATACGTCGCCATCGTCGACCCGCCCGACTCAATCGACTTTTCCATCACAGCCCGTGCCCCCTCGATCAAACGCTCCGCCTCATCCGGCGTCACCGCCCCCGCCTTCCTCGCCGGGTGAATTCCCGCATAGAAAAGCGCCTCATCCGCATAGATATTTCCTAGCCCCGCTATAACTTTCTGGTCTAATATCACTGCCTTCACCGGCGCATTCTGATGTCGCTTCAACCTCCGAAATAGCTCTTCCCCGCTCATCTCCCAAGGCTCCGGCGCCAAACTCGCAATGAATTTATCCTTCATTACCTCTTCCGTCGGGACCGGTTTCACGAATCCGAACTTCCTCTGGTCATTGAAAAACAACTTCCCATCACTAAAATCAATCTCCACTCTCGTCTGCTTATTCGGCAGCTTATATACAAAATTGTCGCTCGGATGTCCCCCGGCAAAGGCAAGTCCATCGCCTCGCAGTACTAGTTGCCCAGTCATCCTTAGATGTATTATAATCGAAACTCCGTTATCCAAATCAATCACTAAAGCTTTCCCAAATCTGCGAATATCCAAAATCTTCGCCCCCACTATCGTCTCTTTCGACCCTATAAAACTTTTTGAACAAAAAATTTGTACACCAACAATCTTCTTACCTTTAATACACTCTTTTAGCCCCCTCCGAATTGTCTCTACCTCTGGTAACTCTGGCATCTTATCTCTATTATATCATACCCTAATGTCCACATATGTCCCCTCATTCCATTTTGGAATCAGCCAAGCCTATGCTATACTAGAATTACTAAGGGAGATAAAATGGCCGAAAATACTCAACTCGAAATCTACCGAGGCCCGGGAGGCGATATCGTTTTCAATATCGACGCCGAAAGCGAGACCATCTGGGCGACCCGCGAGCAAATCGCTGCGCTTTTTGACGTTACACCCCAGAACATCTCCTTGCACATGCGAAACATCTACAGTACCGGCGAGCTATCTGAAAATCGAACCCGAAAGAAAAACTTTCTAGTTCGATTAGAGGGCTCTCGCCGGGTTAAACGCGAAGTTGATATCTATAATCTGGATGCTATTATTTCCGTCGGCTACCGCGTCAATTCTAAAAAAGCCACCGATTTCCGCATCTGGGCGACTCGCACCCTCAAGTCTTACCTTATGGACGGTATCGCCATTAATGAGCGCCGCTTAAAAGAGCTCGACGAGAAAAAGTTAAGGAACGTCGAAGATATGATGGGCGTCGTCCGTCGTCTCATCGCTAGACAAGAGCTAGATGCCGGCGAGGCCAGCGGTATTCTAGAAGTCATCACGAAATACACCGGCAGTTTCAAAGCCCTCGCTGAGTTTGACGACGGCCACATCAGCTTAAAAAATTTGAATAAAAAGACCAAAAAGCTCCTCACCCCCGAAATTTGCGATGCCGCCATCGCTGATTTAAAGAAAAACTTAAAAGCCGGCGACCTTTTCGGTAAAAAACGCGGGGATAGTTTCTATGGCAGTTTGAACAATATCTACCAGAGTTACGACGGCAAGGAGCTCTACCAAACCACCGCCGAAAAAGCCTCCAATCTCCTCTATTTCATTATTAAAGACCATCCGTTCTATGATGGCAATAAGCGCATCGGTTCCCTACTCTTCATCGTCTTCCTCACCATGAATGATTGCCATCTCACTAAAAACGGCGAAACCAAAATCTCCGACCGCGCCCTCACCGCCATCGCCCTCCTCATCGCCGAATCCAACCCATCCGAAAAGGACCTGATTGTTTCCCTGGTACAAAAGCTTCTGGAAGACTAATGAAGAACCGTTAGGAGTTTTCGAGGGGATACGGAGTTACGACGAGTAGTAGCGCCGCGCCCCCGCGACGGCGGGCGGCGCGGACGCGCCCCGAGAAAACTCCTAACGGTTCTTCTACACTTCTCCAAGGTTATTACCAACCTTGATTTCTACTTCAAGCTTAATCGAAAGCTCTGGCGCCACCCCTTCCATTTCTTTCTTCAAAATCTCCGAGACTTCCGCGACTTTCTCCTCTGGACACTCCACCACTAAGGAATCATGAATTTGTAAGACCAGCGCCGCCTCAACCGGTAATTTAGTGTTTAGCCGAATCATCGCTCTCTTCATTAAATCCGCCTCTGTTCCCTGAATCGGCATATTACAAGCTGCCCTTTCCGCCATCTGTCGGATGAAGAAATTCGGCGCCTTCACATCCGGCGTCGGCCGCCGACGCCCATAATAAGTCTCCACGAAGCCTTCCGTCCTCGCCTGCGCCAACACTCGGTCTAGATACACCCGAATTGGTTTTCTTACCTCGAAATAATCCGCGATATATTTCGACGCCTCTTTTATCGACGTCTTTGTCTGCTCCGCCAGACTCCTCGCCCCCATCCCATAAAGAATCCCGAAATTAATCGTCTTCGCCATTCTCCTCTGGTTCTTCGTCACTTTCTCAATCGGAATATTGAAAACATCCGCCGCCGTCTTGGCATGAATATCTACTCCAGAATTAAAGTCAGCAATCAGTGCTGCGTCCTCGGACAACACTGCTGCCAGCCGCAATTCGAATTGTGAATAATCCGCCTGAATCAATTTATTTCCCGCCTCCGCGATGAAACCTTCTCTGATTCTCTTCCCTTCTTCTGTCCGCACCGGAATATTTTGCAAATTCGGGTTCACCGAAGACAGCCGCCCCGTCGCCGTCACATTCTGAGTAAATGTCGTATGCACTCTCCCGTCTTCATCCGCGAGGTCCGGCAACGGTATAATATATGTATTCAAAAGTTTTGAGACCTCGCGATATTCCATCACCGTCTCGATAATCGGATGTACTCCCGCGAGTTTCGTCAGCTCATTTACCCCTGTTGAATAGCCCTTTTGAGTCTTCTTAATTCCCTTCGTCGGCAACCGGAGTTTAGAAAATAGCACTTCTGCTAGTTGCACCGGCGAGTTCACATTGAATTCGCACCTCGGCAAAGTCCTCTGCCCTTCTGTATCTATCTCTGTCGCGTCAAAAATTTTCTGCTCCAGCTCCATGATCTTCCGCTCATACTCCGCCTTCAACTGCCGGAAATACTCCCTAGAAATTTTAATTCCCTTTTCCTCCATCTTGAACAACACCGGCACCAACGGCAAATCGTAGTCTCTAAAAATCTCGTACAATTTCGGCAGTTTCTGGAACTCTTCTCTCTGTTGGTAATACTCCTCCGTTTTCTCCTGAACATCCTCCTCCGTTTCGCCGAGTTGCAATTTCGCCTGCTCCTCTTTCCGCACTCTCATCAACGGGCTGAGTAGAAATGCCCCCTGATCAAGGTCCCAAAATTCCGCCCCCGAAAGGATCTTTTCTGCCGTCTCTGAATCCTCGTGCATTTTCTTCTTCACGTCCCATTCCAAAATCAAATTTTCCGGCCGGACCTCCTCCGCCAAAGTCTTCTCATTCCCCGCCAAAGCAGCCCCATTCTCCGCCGAAACTTTCTCAGTCTCCGCCAAAACCCCCTTCTCCGCCGAAGTCCCCCCGCTTTCCGCCATAGCCTTCAATTCCCCCGAATTTTCCGCCAACTCCTTACTAAATTTCCTCTGCAAACTCCTAAATTCCAACTTCCCTAGCGCCGCCATTACTTTCGGCCCATTCACTACCAAATCCGGAATCTCGTCTAGTCGCACCGGCGCATCGCACATAATTTTCGCCAACCGATACGACATCTCCGCACTCTCCCTCCCCTGCAAAAGTTTCTCTTTCGTGGCGCCCTGAATTTTATCAATGTTCTCATAAATCCCCTCAATACTCCCGTATTCGTTCAGAAGTTTCACCGCCCCCTTCTCGCCAATCCCTGGCACCCCCGGAATATTATCCGACGCATCGCCCTTCAGCGCCTTCAAGTCCAAAAACTGCTCTTTCTTAATTCCGTATTTCTTCTCCAGAGCCGGCACATCGATTTCCTCCAACTTCGAAAATCCTTTCAGTAGCCGATACATCTTCACGTTTTTGTCGACAATCTGCAGCATATCGAGATCAGATGATACGATCACGACCTCGTATTCAGGCGACTCATGAGGCTCTTTCGAAGGGGGTGCGGAGCGCGGCAGCGCGAGCATTAGCGCCGCCCGCCCATGGCGATGGGCCGGGCGGACGCGCCCCGAGAAAGAGTCCTCATGGGTCGCCTGACGTGCTAATGTGCCAATAATATCATCTGCCTCATAATCATCGCACTCGACAAAAGCCCATCCGAGCGCCGAAACTAATTCTCTAAGTAACGGTATTTGCGCATAAAAATCCGCCTCCGGCTTCTTCCGCCCGGCCTTATAATCCGCATAAATCGCCTTCCGTTTCGTGATGCTCGTCCCCGCCTTATCCCAAGCCACCACCACTTTATCCGGCCGAATATTCTTCACAATCTCCATCGCGATTACTGCGAATCCATAAACTCCCCCTGTCGGCGTCCCATCCGACCGCGAAAGCGCCCCCATCGCATAATACCCCCGATAAAACACGCTTTTTCCGTCGATGATTACGAGTTTCTTCATATCTATATTATATCACCCCACCTCCAAAACGGTCTAATCAAGAGTAAGAGCTACCACTCAATCTTGCCTAGAATCTCGACCAGCCGCCCTTTCATATCTTCCACTGTGCCGTTGTTTAGAATATAATAATCCGCCGCCGCGATCGGCCCGCCCTTCTCTAAATTCTCGATTTCGCTCCTGTCGCGCTCCTTGATCTCGTCTAGCTGGAACGGTCGCTCCGGCCGCGCCGCCACTCTCTTGTACCGCAGATTTTTATCCACGACCACCGCCACAAAAGTTAAAATCCCAGGGAATTCATGCCGGAGAATCCGATATTCCGTCCAGGAATAGACTCCGTCTAGCACAATCCGCTTCTGCCCCGCCTCCGCCAAATCATAAACTGAATCAATCACCTGCCGGACCACCCAATCCTTCCCCTCCGTCTCGCGAATCTCCTCGCGGAATTTCTTCTCGCTCTCGCCGTCCGGCGTCCGCTCAATCCCCCGCCTCTCCATCTCTTTATAAATCATCCCCCCGAAATAAATTTTCGGCACCCCCTTCTCGGTCATATAGTCCACCGCCACACTTTTCCCGCTCCCGGCCATCCCCACAAAAGCGATAATCTTCACCCCCCTATCTTTCAAACTTTTCTTTTCCATACTG
>CAYRGP010000035.1:0-6052 GCA_964423995.1 uncultured Candidatus Saccharibacteria bacterium | reverse complement strand
TGGTGAGCCTTTACCTCACCAACTATCTAATCGTACGCAGGCCAGTCCCAAACCGCCGAAGCTTTAATCCGAAGATCATATGCGGTATTAGCCACTCTTTCGAGTAGTTATCCCTCAGTTTGGGGTCCGTTCCCACGCGTTACTCAGCCGTCCGCCGCTCGTCAGCAGGTAGCAAGCTACCTCTGTTACCGCTCGACTTGCATGTATTAGGCACGCCGCCAGCATTCATCCTGAGCCAGGATCAAACTCTCCATTAAAGATTATTTGAAACTTTTTCAAATGAACTGACGATGATAACGAAAAATCTCTGATTTTTAAAATCGAAGATTTTTTCAATTAAATTGCACAACTAAATTGTTAAAAATCTCCTAAACAACTCACCAAAGAAATCTCGCAGTTGTTACAGACTATTTCTATAGTACCTCATCTATTAAATTTCGTCAAGACTTTTTTCTAAAATTCTCCAAAAAAGTCTTGAAATATGATATTTTACGACCCAAACTCTTCGTTTTTCTTAAAATTTACCTGAAAATCAGGTAAATCAAACTACCCATTGCTATACCTATTAAAGCCCCCACTAAAACCTGGGGCACCGTATGCCCCTCCACTATCTTCACTAACTCATCATCCGGCCGGACCACTTTAATCAATTTATTCATTTTTTTACCCTGTTCACCCACTGCATAGCGCACGTTCACCGCATCATAAATCACCGTAGCCGAAAAACAGACTAAGATTCCGAAAACCACCGAATCTATCCCGTACGCCCATCCAGCATAAGCCGTCGCACCTAAGATACTCCCCGCGTGCCCAGATGGCATTCCTCCAGATTTGACGTACATCCTCAGCTTTTCTTTACCGCTTTTACCCTTTGTTTGCCCATTTATGCAAAGTAGCCCATACTTCGTCGTCTGAGCTACAAACCACCCTAATACATAAGCCAATATCAGTTTTAAACCGTTCATGATTCTATTATATCACATGTGTTTGGCACTCATCGCGGAGGCATCAAAGGTACTCCCGCCACTTCCCACCTTCCGTCAAATTTTTATTTCCAAAATATTGTAGTTGAGCGATGTTGTGCCAAACTTAGAATTGTGATTTTTAAGGTATTTGAACAAGATAGAGATTATTTTCTAAAAGTCATCACATTTTTTCACTCCTTTCTTTTAATTATGCACGAAACAGTTAAATATCTAATCCCGCTGTTTACCTTTTCGGTAGACAAGCGCTAATGTCGTCAGAGCTAGCGCCGCAATCATCCCTGCTACCACCATTGCAATTTTGCTAGAAACCTCCGCAGAGTTCTGTGGACTTTCTTTACCTAGCACTGGCGGTTCTATCTCTGGTTCCTCAGTTACTACAGCCTGACTTTCTTCAATCTTTTCATCTTGTACCCCATCTTCATCATTTTTCTCATCTTTCTCTGTCGAATCATTAATATTACCTAGCTCCTCGTCACCCCCTTCTGATAACGTCGCCTCTGTTAGCTCAGCTCCGCTAGGCTCACTTATCACCATCGCCTCTGATACTATTTCTTTCTCTACTGGCACTTCTTTTACAATCTCCCTGATTATCGGTACTTCTTTTTCTACTGCCACCTCTTTTACCACCTCTTTTTCTACAGGGACTTCTACTTCTTTTATCACTTCTTTCTCCACCGGCACCTCTTTAATTACTTCTTTCTCTACTGGCACCTCTTTAATTACTTCCTTTATCACTTCTTTTTCTACGTATCTTATCTCTGGCTCCACCCCCGTTCCCCCACTTGGCTCACTTCCTCCAGCGCTATTCCCGATGTCGCCACCACTAGACTCGCCGCCAACCGGCTCTCCTCCTCTCCCTGTCCCCTCAAGTATTACCGATACCCAAGCATTTTTCTTAAAAATCGCTATTTCCCTATCCACCTCCGTATTCTCATCCGACATTGCCAACCTCTCCCAGTTCACATACGGCTGATAGTGTATTTTCCCATCTTCCCATATCTCCGCCCGACAGAGTGCAGTATCATTATTCTGATATTCCTCAGAGTTTAAACATCTACTATAATCTACTCTTTCCCGCAAAATTTCAGTTGTTTCTACCTCTGTTAATGGCTGCACTAAATACGCTACCGCAAATGTCCCTGCCGTGTTTGCCGCTAGCCTATCATTCATCCCTAAGGGCAGAACTTCCTTGTTACTTGCTATATCTTTCCACCCCGGGACATTAATACTATCTACTAAATAACTCCTAAATTTATGACTATTCATAAAATTAATCGTTTCTAACTCACCGTCTGAGATCTCTCCATCTGCTACATCATACCCCTTTAAAATACCTTGCGGATATTCACTATGCTGGAATACGAACCCCATATCATTTTTACGAATATCAATTTTTGTAATAATAAAGCCTTGACGACTGTTTGTCTCGTATATCGTCGGCCCCTCATACGCTGTTGCTACTACCCCTCCCATTACGTTTGTCAGGATACCACCCGCCACCACTACTGTCGAAATTCGTTTATTCATCGTTTTCTCCAAATTAATTTTGTATGTTTTCATCTTATCTAAAAAATCAAAAAACTTACAAGCATAACTGCAAAGAAAATTTTTCTCAAAGCTCATGCTTGACTCGCGGGCCCCTCTTGTGATAGTACCCCTGTGAGCTCAAAAAATATCCCCCTTATGCTTGCATCGCGGGCCCGGTGTATGCTACAATATTTGGCCCAAGAAGTCCAAAAACCATCAAAAAGTGTTGTAAATAATGTTTTCTTTGCCCACCCAGAAAATCATTATTTACAACACTTTCTATTCTTCTTCGTCTGGGAGTACTATACCGATAGACGCCACTGTGTCGCCCTCGGCCAGTTTCATAATCCGCACTCCTTGCGTTGCTCTCCCTAATGTCGGGATATCTGCTGTTGCTACCTTGATAGCCTGCCCCTTGGTGGACATCATAATCACTTCTTTTGCCTTCGGATCCAGAGTATGTACTGCCACGATAGAGCCGGTTTTTGCCGTCACTGCCGCTACCTTAATTCCTACCCCACCTCTCTTATGCGCCGGGAAATTCGAAACTAATGTCGCCTTCCCATAGCCATTCGCCGATATCGCAATCAATTTCTGGTCTGGGTCGGTTACGATATCCATCCCTACTACTTCATCTTTCGGACGCAGCCTCATCCCCCGGACTCCTCTAGCGGCCCGCCCCATTGGACGCACCTCAGCCTCGTTAAACCGAATCGCCTGACCTGCAGAGGTAGAGATTACAATATCATTCTTCCCTGTTGTCCCCTTTACCCATTTCAGCTCATCCCCCGCGTCCAATTTAATTGTAATGAGCCCATTCGTCCGAATGTTCTCGTAATCAGCAATCGAGGTCTTCTTAATTGTCCCCTTCTTCGTAGCCATGAAGAGGTATCCATCTGGCCCTAATTCCGACCCCTGTTTAATAATCGCTGTAATTTTCTCATCTGGATGTAGATTCAACATATTTACCGCCGCAGTTCCCTTTGATGCCAAAGTCGCCGCTGGTACCTCATAAGCCTTCAGCCGGAAAATCCGCCCCGCAGAAGTAAAGAATAGTAAGAAATCATGCGAATTCGCCGTCACAATCTGGGAAATCACATCTTCCTCTTTCGTACGCATACCAATTTTACCCTTTCCACCTCTGTTCTGGCGGCGAAAATCAGCTTGTGGCACTCTCTTCATGTAATTTTCGGAGGTAAGCAAAATCACACTTTCCTCCTCTGGAATCAATTCCTCCTCAGAGAACTTCCCTACTTCATGATTGATAATCTTAGAACGTCTCGGGTCGTCGTATTTCTCCTTCATTGCGAGAAGCTCTTCCTTCACCACTCTCAAAATCTCTTTCTCGTCGGCCAAAATCGCCTCTAACTTCTTAATTAGCTCGTGGAGCTCTTTTAGTTCTTCCTCAATTTTATCGCGCTCCAACCCTTGTAGCCTCCGAAGTTGCATCGCCAAAATCGCCGCCGCCTGAATTTCCGACAGTCCAAACTTTGCCATCAATCTCTTGTCGGCATCATCATAGGACTCCCTAATGGTCTTAATTACCTCATCAATATTATCTAGTGCAATCTTCAACCCCTCTAAGATATGGGCCCGCTCTTTCGCCTTCCTTAGTTCAAATTCCGTCCTACGGCGAATCACAACTCTCCGGTGCTTAATAAATTCACCCAAAATCTCTTTTAGCCCCAAAATCCGCGGCTGAATCCCATCCACTAGGGCCAACATATTGTAGTGGAACGAGGTCTGTAGACCAGTCAATTTATAAAGCTGATTCAAAATCTTCTTCGGGAAGGCATCCTTTTTCAGCTCTACTACGACTCTTACAACCCCTCTCGCGCTCTCGTTTCTAACCTCAGCAATATGATCAATCTTTTTCTCATTCGCAAGCTCCCCCACCTTCTTCATAAAGGCCTCTTTCGATACTCCATACGGCATCTCTGTTACCACGATGTTGTATCGTCCACCTTTTCTCTCTTCGATATTGGTCACCGCCCGAATCGTCACGCTCCCCTTACCGGTCGCATAAGCCTGTTTCATCGGCGCGCCACCATACACCTCCGCTCCTGTCGGAAAATCTGGCCCTTTCACATACTTCATTAACTCATCTAGCGTAATGTCCGGGTTGTCAATCTGGGCCACCGTCGCATCAACTAATTCTCCTAAGTTATGTGGCGGAATATTCGTCGCCATACCTACCGCAATACCCATCTGGCCATTGAGCAAGATATTCGGCACCGCCGCCGGCAAAACTACCGGCTCTTTTTCTGTACCATCAAAGTTATCTCTGAAATCTACTGTCTCCTTATCGATATCCGATAAAAGCTCCGCCCCCATCTTATCTAATCTCGCCTCAGTGTACCTTGATGCCGCTGGCTCATCCCCATCCGCCGAGCCAAAGTTACCCTGACCCTCTACCAACGTGTATCTCATCTTCCAAGGCTGCGCCAAATTCACCATCGCGTCATAAATCGAGGAGTCTCCGTGCGGGTGGTAATTACCCATCACTTCACCCACAATTTTCGCCGACTTCACCGTCGGATGCGGCGCTTTCCAACCATTTTTATTCATCGCGAACAGAATCCGCCTATTCACCGGTTTCAAACCATCTCTCACATCTGGTAGAGCCCGGTCGATAATCACCGACATCGAATACCGCAGGAAATAATCCTCCATCGTCTTCTCGACGGCCTTCTCCTCAATTCCATCCGTTAAGCGACCAGAAACCTCTTCAGCCTCATCAATTAGCTCTAGATTTTCGTCTTTGATTAAATCGTCTTTTTCTGCCATATCTCCTCCTTAAAAATCCAAATCCTCTAGGTTAACGTTTGCTGCGCCCGCCTGAATGAAATTCTTTCTTAAATCTACTTGGTCTCCCATTAACTTCGTAAAGATTGCATCCGCTTTCTCTGCATCGTCAATGTGGACTTGTACTAAAATCCGATTCTCTGGGTCCATTGTCGTCTCCCAAAGCTGCTTGGCATCCATCTCGCCAAGACCCTTAAACCTCTGTTGTGCCGTATATCCCGCTTGTTTAAATCTCTCCTGCTCCGGATCAATTTTCGCCCCTGCGGCCTTTCTCTCCTCTATCTTCTCGTTAATCTTCTGTTCCAAAGCAATTTCATCGTAAACGTAATCGATCTTCCTCTGGCTCCCCGTCCCCTTAATCAGTCCGAATAGCGGCGGTTTCGCTAGGTAAACATGCCCTTTCTCAATCACCTCTGGCATATATCTGAAGAAGAAGGTCAAAAGCAACGTCGCAATATGTAGTCCGTCGACATCCGCATCTGTCATGAAGATAATCTTATCGTACCTTAGCCCATCGATGTTGAACTGTTCTCCAATTCCTACCCCTGTTCCCTTAATCAAAGACACCAATTCCGCATTCGCCAACATCTTATCTAATCTCGCCCTCTCGGTGTTGAGTACTTTGCCTCTGAGCGGCAAAATCGCCTGAATCTGCGGATTTCTTCCTTCTTTCGCCGAGCCAGCCGCCGAATTACCCTCTACGATAAAGAGCTCACATTCACTTCTGTCTCTAG
>CAYRGP010000034.1:0-6099 GCA_964423995.1 uncultured Candidatus Saccharibacteria bacterium | reverse complement strand
GTTGGAGCGAGGATGCTAACGCTACCACTGCTACCTATGCCGATGGCGCCTCCGTTTCCGACCTTGTCTCCCGCGGCGGCAATATCACCCTCTATGCTGTCTGGCTAAAAATTGACGGTGATATGCAAGATTGGCTCGGCTGTGGCAAAATTTCCGAAGGAGATATTGCAAGACTAAGAGACACCCGCGATAATAAAATCTACACTGTGAAGAAACTTCCAGACGGCAAATGTTGGATGATCGACAACCTCACCATCTCCGCCACCGGTATGGTTGTAGACTCTCTCGACAACACCAACACCAACATTCCATCTAGTGACACCAACAAGTACTATCTCCCGCCACAGAATATGAGAAACGCCACCGCATACTCTATCACGAGTTCCGCCACCAAGACCGCCAACACCGCTATAAGCTTCAACGGTAGCTACAGCAACCAACCACAAGTCGGCTACCGCGCCGCTGGCACTACGAATAACAGTACCGGTAATGCCGTCCCTGAAAACACCGCCTACTACAACTTCTACACTGCCTCCCTCGGTTTCTCCTATTACCAAGACGGCAAAACTTCCGGCTCCTCCCCGCGTGACATCTGCCCGAAGGGCTGGAGATTACCATGGGTAGGCGATAGCGGTAGTTCAAACACCGGCACCGGGGATATGTATACCCTCGCCCTCTCTTATAATGATAGCTCCAATGTCTGGTCTAATTACATTACTCCAGGTAGCTCTAGCTCTACCAACCCATATACTTCTAATGCTACCGTCCGCCAGAACATGGTCGCCGGAGACTCTGGTTCCCTAGACCGGTTCGCGAGCAACGGCGCTGCAAGCTTTACTTACGCCGGCGTCTACCTTGGCTCTACGTTGAACTACGTTGGGACGACCGGGTACTATTGGTCTTCCTCGGTTTACAATACCAACGTCAGTTACAACTTAGTCTTCGATGCCACGAATGTGTACCCCCAGTACTACTACAGCAAGGACCACGGGTTCGCTGTACGGTGCGTCGCTAAGTATAATGACGTCGGCGTCGATATTGATGGGACGATGCAAGATTTCGACGCTTCTACGCTTACGAACGTCGGAGATAGCGCGAAACTGATGGACTCTCGCGACGGCAAAGTTTATACAGTAAAGAAGCTTAGCGATGGTAAAGTCTGGATGATCGACAACCTCACCATCTCCGCCACCGGCATGGTTGTAGATGCCCTCGACAACACCAATACCAACATCCCGTCTAGCGACACCAATAAGTACTATCTTCCACCACAGAACGGGAGAAGTACTTCAAACTCTATCACGAGTTCCGCCACCAAGATTGCTAGCTCCGCTGTATACTTCAATGGCAACTACAGTAATCAACCACAGGTCGGTTACCGCACTCAAGGTTCTACTGATAATAGGAACCATAAAGCCATTCCTGAAGATACTGCTTACTACAACTTTTATACTGTTTCTCTCGGCTACTCTTATGTCAACGACAGTAAAACTTCTGGATCTACACCAAGAGATATCTGCCCAAAGGGCTGGAGACTACCATGGGTAAGCGATAGCGGCACTACTGCCAACACGGGTGGCGACTTCGTTACTCTCGCGAAATCTTATAACTCTGACGCTAGCTGGACGAAGAGCAACACAGATTACGGTTATTATACTTCAGATTCTATCATTCACTACAATATGGTTGCTGGCGATGCCAATTCTATAGATAGATTTGCAAGTAATGGCGCCGCAGGGTTTACTTACACTGGCTACTATAATAGCACTACATTGGAGGGCGTTGGGGCATATGGGAACTATGGGTCTTCCTCGATTTTTAATTCTAGCAGTAGTTACGACTTTCATTTCGATTTTGATAACCCCACGTATTATGAGTACCCTCAGATTTACGAGAACAAGGGTACCGGACTCCCTGTGCGCTGTATAGCTGGCGCTCGCTAAGGTAGTCAGAAATACAAATTTCCTTTAAGCCCTAAGGTGGTAGCGTTTACCTCGATCCCAGTGGTCTCTACCCCAATTTCCGGTGCCGTCTTCTAGCGGTTTCGATGAAGTAGTCGGGGGCGTATTTCAGGCGGCTAATGACGCAGTCGTGGGCGGGGACATAGTTCATAATCTTGCCGCCGAAACCGGTTTTAAAAGTCGTGACCTTCGCGTAGCGATGGTGGGGCTGGCTGGAAGGGGCGATGCCCCAGAGATTGAACCGGGAGATGCCAGCGGCCTTCAAATCTTTCATTGCCTGCCAGAGAAGCGCGTAAGCGCCCGGGAGTTTGCGATTCAGCTCGGTGGAGGCAGCCTCAAAATAATCCGCCTCTTCTCCCCATTTCAAAATCAGGCCATAGGCCACCGGCTCACCCTCGGCCGTCCGCGCCACATAGAGACTCGCGTCCTTCCCAAAAGCGGAGCACTCAGCCTCTAAGTCCGCTTTGGTCGGCGGAATAAAATGTTGGCGCGAGGCAGTCTGCTGTTGAGTCTGGTAAAACTCCTCTAAAACATCCTTAAAAGCCTTCTGATCTGCCGAAACACTGTCTACCTTCAACCCTAATTTCTCCGCCCGGCGGACCTCATAGCGGGTCTGGCGACGCATATTAGAAAGTAGTTGCGTCTCTGGGATAGTCAAATCAATCATCACCGTATGCTCGGCATGGAGATGCATCGGCGAAGGCCTCAGCCCGAGACTATTCAACATCTGCAGATTTTCAGGGGTATTCTCGAGTTGGGGACGTAGGCGAATGAAACCACACCTTTTCGACTTCGCCAGAGTTTTTAAAGTGTCCATCATCTGGGCCGTCGCGACAGTATCCTGCCAATCTACTAGTGGGCCGCCCGGAATCTCCATGTAGCGGCCACGGCGAGCATCTTTGACGATACAAAGCGCAAAGCTCTCACCTCCCCCTGAATCCATCGAAAAAACCTCGGCAAAATGCCCGATTTGCTCGTTCGTCCAATACCAAGCGGCAGACTGGAGGAAATTCGCCTCTTTATGGTGTTTTAAAACATCCCGGTCCCATCTCTTTAGAAAAGCCTCTCTAGTGGCGACATCCTCGGGGTCCTGACTGTGTTCTAAACGGCTTACCATACCTTCCCCTCCGTAGTTTCAGGGCCTTTCTTGGGCTTTTGGTATTGGCGGATTTTCGGCAGATTGTTCTTCAGAGGCACCTTTTTTGGGCCGCGCTCGTTTTTGTTTAAAGTAACTGTGGTGCCGTCCGAATTGATATTTTTATCGATAATATTGGTGCGGTTCAGATGGGTATGATCGAATTTATCCCTCACTAACTCAGAATAATTAATCGTGCCACCGAGCTCATCGTCCTGGCGGATGACCTCTAGGTGTTCCTCAGGGGTATTTATCTCAATTTCATCAATAGCCGCCTCTATGGCTTTGACTCGCTTTTTCTGGGGTTTTTCGGCGGAGTTTCCGGATTTTGACGATTTTTCGACAGATTTTCTGGATTTTGACGGTTTTTCGACGGGTCCAGTGGCGACCTCCTCTGTCTCCTCTTCCATCTCTGTAATTTCTTCTTCTTCGGGCTCGTCCGGCTCCATAATAATATCTTCTTTATTGATAAGGTATTTGTCAATGATTTTTAGGGCCGGTTTCAGGGCCTTTTTATCGTACCAATTGGGGAAATTAATGAGATGGTCCGCCGCCCAGACGGCCATTGGGCACTCCTCCTCTGGGAAATTGAGGCGGCGATAGTAACGAACAGGGGCGACCGGACAAGTGTACCAAATGTCGTCGAAGACAAAACCGGCACCTTCTAGCTCTTTTAATACCCTTTCGCGCTTACTGACATAGTAAAAATCGCGTAGGGGCTTGCGGCCGGACCTAGGAAGGCGCTTGAGTTTTAGGAGAGCTAACTTGGCCTGCCAATAAGTAATACGGTCCAGCGGCTCTAATTCGGCATCAGCGGAGCGTTGAATGAAATGTAGTTTCAAAAGTAGGCTAGTAAAGAGACGGCCAAAATTCCCTAGGTGGTAAAAGCCCCTGATCACTAAACCGAAGAAAGGATACCAACGGTCTCTTAAGCGGTCCGAGAGCGGCGGACGGCGAGTAGGTTGGACAATCGTGGGGGCATCGGGTCCATTAAAAACCACAGCGCCACCAGAGATAGTATCGATAGACTTGCCCTTGCCAAAAGAGAGGACGGCGGCATCGCCCACCGTACCAGCCTCGCGGCCATCTTTATAGTGTACCCCGGCAGAATGAGCCAAATCCTCTATGAGAACCAACTTATGTTTCTTGCAGATTTTCTCAATCGCCTTGATATCACAAGGGATGCCGAGGTTATTCTGGACAATGACGGCTTTGGCATCGGGGTGGAATCTCAGAGTAGCCTCGAGCTCTGCCGGCCCGAAATGCATGGTGTCTTTATTGACATCGGCGAAAACTGGGATACAACCGACCTCTGACACTGCCTGATAGACCGCATAGCAAGTCAGGGAGGTAACGACGACTTCAGTCTCGGCGGGGACAAGCTGGTCGATAGCGACCGCTAGAGCCGTCCGGCCGGTGTGATAGACCGCCACACGGTCTTTCGTGGTACCATAGTGGGCAGCGAGATAGGCACGGAGCTCGTTCAAATTACTCTTCGTGCCAAAAGCAAAAGTATGACGTAAAACGTCTTTTAGGCGGTACGTGGAGGATTGCCCTAGGAAATACACCTAGACCACTCCCTTCGTCTTCGAGGCTAGCGAGCGGCCGGGGTCGACATTAGTGACGGATTTGACGATTTTAGTGATGGCGCGAGCAAAGCCAGAAGGATCCGAAATATAGGGGGCGTGTCCCCAGTTAGCATAAAAATCTAGAGTGGAGCCCTTAATCGCTGCGTGAATTTTCTCGGCCTGAGACGGCGGAGTAATCGTATCCTTCTTCCCCCAGAGAATTGAGGTGGGGGTGGTAACCTTCGCGATATCTAGTTTCTTATCTGATTCCAGCATATTAGAAAGCGTCTGTTTCATATTTTCAGGAGCGCGGTCGTAATCAGAGGCGCCGAGCATTTTATGATAGACTTTACGGAAGATTTTGACTTTCTTTAATGGAGCGAAAGTCTTGGAGACCTTCCGGCTGACGTTGCGTTTTTTACTTTCTTCATAAACACCAGCGGAATCGACGAGAATGAGGTGTTTGACTTTGCCTGGCTTTTCGCTAAGAAGATTGAGGAGGATGCGGCCGCCGTTACTATGACCTAACACAATAGCGTCTTTGGGGATATTACGATCTGCCCATTTGGCGTAATCTTCAATCGTCCAGACCTTATTGCTCGGGGAGGTGAGACCCGGGACATGGAGCATCTCTACCTTTATCCCTTTTTCTTTTAATTCATTGATAGTGCGCCGCCACGGTTCTACCGTGTAAGTCCAGCCGTGAATGACATAAATCGTAACCATTTTCCTCCTTAGTTTAGCCCTCGTTTCTCCCGGCGCTTTTTCGCCGCCTTTTCCCGACGAGGCAATTTGTCCGCGTCGGCGGGATTTTTTAATAGTTTCTCGATTACCCATTCTAAATACTGCGAGCCCTTGAAGAATAAGACCTCGCCGCCTTTGACATGGGACTCAATGTAGCCTAGCGCCTCTTTCACATCACTGAAAGATTCTACCTCGACCCCTAGTTCTTTAAGGCGAGGATAAGTATATTGTTTCGTCCGGCGACCAACAAGGATGACGCGGTCCGGTCTAGCCTCCGCAATCGAGTCTGCAAGTTTCGCATGCTCGTCGCCCTCAATGAAGCCCTGTTCTACCATGTCGCCGATAATGAACCATTTCTGGTCAGCCTTGATGTTTTTGGCCATCTCCAAGATGGACTGTACCGAGATAAGATGGGCATTATAGGAGCTATCAATAATCTTTAGGCCGTTTTTCCCCTCGAAGAAACTGCTGCGACCCGGAGCTAGATGCATCTTCTTGAGGTCGGTTTTGAGTGGCATATCTAGGTATTTCATGAGATCCTCGAGCATTAAGAGTTGAATGACAATGTCCTTTGGCATCGGCTGGGAGAAAGTAAAAACGGTGCCACTCTTCAATCTAAAGGCGGTATTCTCCGGCGCGATGGTATAGGTTTTTAAATCTTTCTTGTAGAATTTAGAAACTGTGGCGTGAG
>CAYRGP010000033.1:0-6127 GCA_964423995.1 uncultured Candidatus Saccharibacteria bacterium | reverse complement strand
AGCGTTATAATGGAAGAGCATAAAGGTCATATTGACAAAAATAAACATTTACAAATAAAAGGAGTAAAAAATGAAAACAAAACAAATGTTTGTTGGTTTAGGCGTGGTAGCTGCGCTTGGTGCGGCTGTCGTTCCTATGGCGAGCTATGCTGTTACCGATAACGATTCCAGCACAGTTAACGTCTCTCTTAGGGTTGGTTCTACTATCAGCATGTCGCTTGATGGTGATACGATTAACCCTGCCATCCTCACGAGTGAAGATAGCCAAGACCAGACCACTGTTGCTACTATCAGCACCAACTCGGCCACTGGCTACACCTTGAGCGCTGAGACCTCCTCTGCTGACGGCTCTCTCGTTGGCACCGATGAGGACAATACTATCAGCTACGTTGGCGCTAGCTATGCTGATGTTACTGAAGGTTGGGCCCTCTCTGTTGGTAGCGACTTAAAGGACATCGCCGGGAAGAAAATCAGCCTCTTCTCTAGTGATAGCACCGCGAATTCCGAGGAAATCACCGTTGGCTACAACTTCAAGACCGACGCTGACACGGTTCCAGACACCTATTCTACTACGTTGACTTACACTGCGTCCGTAAAATAATAGGTCATCAAAAAACCACCTAAGAGGTGGTTTTTTGATTGTATATTTTACTCTTGAACTTACTAACCTTCTTATGTATAATAGAGTACATGAGAAGGAGGAAAATGGCTAATTGGCATAAAAAGTTGATTTTAGGTGCTTTTGCTGCTATTCTGTCGTTGGGCGTTTACGCCTCTTGCAATAGCCCTGTTTTTGCGGATTCGTCCGAGAAGAAGCCCATTCATATGCAGATTGAGCCCGCTAAGCAAAAGATTAAACTTGAGCCGGGACAGTCCTATGTCGGCTCCATGAAGATTAAAAACATCGGGAGCAAACAGTTCTCATACACGATGGCCGTCTATCCTTATACGGTTGTAGATGTAAATTATAACCCTAACTATGAAAACTTAGCCGATAATTACACGAAGATTGCCAACTGGATTACTTTCGATGAGAAGGATAAAACCGGCTCTATAGAGCCAGGTGCCTCTGTGGACGTTCCTTATACTATTACCGTGCCGAAAAATGTTCCGTCCGGCGGGCAGTACGCTGCAATTACTGCCGAGACTTCCGATGGTAATAATTCTGACTCTACCATTAAGACCGTAAACCGCCTTGCGATGATTCTCTATGCCGATATCGCTGGCGATACGAAGACTAGCGGCAGTATTATTAATAACAGCGTCAATTCTTTCGTCTTTAATCCGCCGATTACCGTCTCTGCGATGATTGAGAACACCGGTAATGTTGAGACCACCGCTTCCTGCGTCGTGAAAATCTGGCCACTTGGCAGCACGGAAACTGTCTTTAACAACGAACAAGATCGTGGCCGTCTTATCGATATCATCCCTGGCACACGCCGTTATAATGCTATTAGTTGGGGAGGCTCGCCGAGTCTCGGTATCTTCACTGTCGAGCAGACTATTGAATACCTCGGCCAGACCTCTGTGGTGAAAAAGCTTGTAATTATTTGCCCGCTTTGGCTGATTGTCATTATTTTCCTTATCGTCGCTATCTTAATTTTCTGGTTAGTTTACCGCGCCACGAAACGTCGTAATGCTAAAAAAGATCAACAAAATATTAATCAAGAAGATAGGAGAATTTAAATGAAAAAAACTACTATTATCAAAATCGCATTAGCAGTTTCTGCACTAGGTCTAGTAGGGCTAGCTCCGACAGGTGTCTTTGCAGAAGATAACCAGACTAGTGGCTCTGGAGAGAAAAAGGAACAGACTATCCACCCAGAGGGTGAGTCCGATGCTCTATCTGGCAAAATTGAGGAAGTCAGCCCTGACGCTCCCCCGATTCTTATCCAGATTTCCCCAGTCTCTAACCAAGTAATTCTTGAGGCCGGAAAGACCAAAGAATATACCATGACCATCAAGAACTCTGGTAAATCCGATTTTAACTATCGTCTCTATACGACTCCATATTCCGTCGCTAACGAGAACTACGACATCGATTTCTCCACCGAGACGAACCGTACTCAGGTCTCGAGATGGATTAAATTCTACCAGGGCGACAAGCTCGTCGAGCGTCCGACTTTCGCGATTAAGTCTGGTCAGACCCAGCTCGTAAAATACGTCATCGAAGTCCCAGATGACATCCCGGCCGGTGGTCAGTATGCAGCTATCTTCGCCGAGACAGAGGCTGCCGATAGTAAGTCTGACAATTCTGGCAACTCTGGTATCCGCACTGCCTCTAGAGTGGGCTTGATTATTTATGGTCGCACCAACGGTGAGACTGTCGAGACCGGAGAAATCACTGATTTCAATATCCCGGGTTTCCTCGTTTCCGGTAACATCTCCGCGACCTCCAAGGTCAAGAACACCGGTAACACCGACTTCGAGGCTATCTACGATATCAGCGTCAGCTCCATTCTCGGTGCTGAGCTATACAAGAAACAGTCTATCTACAACATTCTCCCAGAGACTGAGCGCCGCGTGAACCTAGAGTGGGCCGACACTCCATTTATGGGTATCTTCAAGGTTAAGTTCAAGGTTAGCGCCCCGGGTGAGAATGGCGTCAGAGAAGAAGAGAAGCTCGTCATCAAATATCCAATAGTTATGATTATTTTGACGATTTTGGTATTGACAGGAATTACCGTAGGCGTTATAATAGCAGTTAGGAAAAGCAGAGCGCGCAAAGCTAGACTCGCAGTTTAGTATCGCGCCGGAGCCAGAAGGCCGAAACTCCAGCTCTGCAGGACCAAAATAAAAATTAAACACTAAAAAAGAGAGTGCAGAGCATGAAAAAAACACATAAACGTTTGTTGGGTGTAGGAGGTTTAGCGCTCGTAGCAACGCTGACCACTATCGCCTACAGCATACCGGAGGCCGGAGCGGTGTCTACTACCGCATCTGGTCAGGTCAACGTCAATGTCGTTGTCGTTGGTCATAGTCCGGAAATAAGAATTAGTAGCCCACTAGATGGAGCCAAGTTAACTAGTAGTATTCTTCATATCGTTACCAGCTATGAAGACGCTGACCAAGTTACTTATACTCTTACTAGTGGTAGTCGTAGTGTTGTCATCACCTCACCAGAGTTGTCTGGTAACGCTACTGAACACGTAGGGAATAGTGGTACTCACGATTTTACCTACGACCTTAAGGATTTCGACCCTAGCACGGCCGGCTACGGTAGTTACACCCTTAAAGTAACTGTAGAAAGACAAGGCTCTACCGTAGAAGATACGGTCAGCTTCTCGTATTCTGCAGCTTCAATCGATGATGGTACGATTGAAACCGACGAAAATAATAACCCCATCATAACCGTCAATGTTAAACCTGATGTTGTCCAAGTCAAGGCTATCGTTCTCAAACCGAACGGTGAAAAAGCTCTTGAGACGACCGTTGATACTGACGGTAAATCATCCGTAGATATCACTCTACCGTTCTCTGATAATCAGAGCTTGGAAAGCGATACTTATACGGTTAAATTTATTACCTATAGCGATAATGGCGATGGCCAAGTCGTAGCTGACCAGACTGAGTCTAATACTCCTTATGTCACCCAGGTTACTTACGACAAGAAGGTTGAACCGGAACTTCCTCCGGACGATACCCCTCCAGCCCCGCTCGACCCGTCTGCTGGCGACCAGAACAACCCAGTTGTCCCTGGCCCAGAAGATGCCAAGAAGGGCGACAAGGTCCACGTTGTGGTTACTGACCCCGAGACTGGTGAGGTAGTCTTCGAGGGCGACCTCCCTGTCGATGAAGATGGCAAGGTTCACATTCCTTTCGATGAATATAATATTCCAGAAGGCGAATATAATGTCGAAATTACCCCATACGATAAAGAAGGTAATCTCGATCCTTCCAGAGCCACTGAAACCCATGTGGAATACAAAGGTAAAACTGAGGAAAATCAGCCAACCACCAATAAGGATAATGGCAACCCAGTCATCCCAATCGCTAACGACGGTACAGTCGAAAAAGCTAAAATTATCATTACCGATAAAAACGGTAAGGAAACGATTGTCATCGTTGATGTCAAGCCGGGCCAAACCGAAATCGAAATTCCGTTCGACGAATTAGGTCTTCCTGCTGGCGACTACGATGTCAAAATCATCACCTATAGTAGAGACCCAGAAACTGGGAAACTCGTCCCGAATCAGAATCCTGCCTATGTCCAGCCAATCCCGTTCAGTTATAGTGGTAGCGGCGAGGCTTACGGGTTCATAGATCAAGACAACAAATTAGGGACTCATACCTGGAACCGCAATTCTAGCGCCGGGAACAATCTAGTTTTGCGTATCCCAGAAGCTGATGCTTATCGCTTCTTCGATGCTAATGAGGTTTACTTCACTACTGCCGCCAATGTTGCGAACCTCTTCAATAGCTCCAGCCGCTTGAATAAACTTTACTTTACTGCTCGTGACGACGACGGAGGTATCGCAATTGAGCTTCATAGCTCCTTCCTTGCTACCCTCCCGAACGGTGATTACTATGTTGGTATCAAACTCACCAATGGTGCTGAGCGCACTGTGAAGATTACTATCACTGGCAATACCGGAACGAACAACAATATTCCAAACCCAGTTATTGATATTAATGTCGAAGAAGGTGTAGAGAAGGTCGTTATCATCGTTTACGATAAGAATGGTAAAGAACTTTTCCGCTTTGAAGCCCCGGTTTCTAGCATTAACACCAACCACATTACCTTGCCGTTCGACCTTTACGGTTTGGCCGAGGGTGATTATCTCATCGCTGTCATCCCTTACGCTCGCGACGCTAATGGTAATTTGGTACCGTTAATCTCCGAGGAGGAAGCCAAGCGTAACGCTTTCCAGCTTACCTATGGTTTCCCAGAGGTCCCGAATACAGGTGGATTCCTCTCCTCCCTTAATCTTTCCGAGAAAGATTATCTCATCACCGGTCTCATTATCTTCGGTATTGTGACCGCTGCTGGCGCCTTCATCCTCTACAAGAAGAAGGAAACTCGCCACTAAATTCTCCTGTGCTAGGCTTGGCCCGAGCTAAGCTTACCAAGCCTAGCCTCTGCACTTAAAACGGACACCGAAAAACTGCGAGGGTGCCCGTTTTTTGTATTGAAAAAGCATAATTATGATATAATGAAGAAAAGGAGTTTTTATGAAAGATAGAATCAAAAAATTTATTAATTCAGCTATCATTACATCGGTAGCTTTTATCGTTTTGGGTATTGTGTTTATCTGTTTCCCAGAAGGCTCGTTAGATTTAATCCGTTGGATTGTCGCCATATTCTTCTTTACCGCTGGCGCTTACATGATCGCTGCCAATGCCGGCTCCAAGCGGCCGATGTTCGGTGCCTCTATGCTAGGTGTGATTATGATTATCGGCGGTCTTATCTTTGCCTTTAACGAAAGAGTGATGAACATCCTCCCTATCGTTCTAGGTGCTTGGTTTATCATTTCTTCGCTTTCCACTATCAGTTATTCTACCGCGTTACAAAATAGCAATGCTAAAGCTTTCTCTATTATCACCTCTGTTTTAGCCATTGTCTGTGGTATCCTACTCATCATCAATCCTTGGGGTGGTCAGATTGCCATGATGACTTTCGCTGGCATTATGATGTTGATTTATTCCATCTCTTCGCTTATCGATTTGTTGACATTGAAAAAGAATCTACAAGATATCAACAAAAAGTTCAATAAATTCATCGAAGAAGGCGAAATCGTCGAAGAGAATAAAAAATAATTGTCTAAAAATCAAGCCCTCAGGGCTTGATTTTTTTAGGGTTTTATACTAGAATTATAGAGTAGCACCTTTTTTCTATGGGCGGTTAGCTCAGATGGCTAGAGCGTCTCTTTGACGTAGAGAAGGTCAGGGGTTCAAATCCCTTATCGCCCACCACAATACGGGTCGGTAGCTCAGTTGGTTAGAGCACGGGCCTTTTAAGCCCGGTGTCGAGGGTTCGAGCCCCTCCCGACTCACCACGGATTTTGCGAGCAGGAAGAAACCGTAGGTTTCTTCACGAATCTGTAAACAAATGAAAAATGAGAGCTTGCTCTCACTTTTTTGTTTGTTTACAGATTCGTAAAGTAGCAACGCTACTTACTGCGAGCTC
>CAYRGP010000032.1:0-6244 GCA_964423995.1 uncultured Candidatus Saccharibacteria bacterium | reverse complement strand
AAACCGAACTTATCAACTACCTCCCAGTTATCTCCGGCACCCGCATGCTCAAGGATTACTTAGAATACCTTTTCCCCGAAAAACGGGAAAATTAAGAGGCTAAGTATCCAAGGCTTTTTGAGGGGATACGGAGCGCGGCAGCGCGAGTAGTAGCGCGGCCCGCCCGTGGCGACGGGCCGGGCCGACGCGCCCCGAAAAAAGCCTTGGATACTTAGCTCATTAGCTTGCCGACGCGACCCGAGAAAGGGGTTTAGTTGTTTAAGCTTCGTTTCTGGATTTTAAGCTTTCTTTAAGCTTTCGGAGATATTATGGTATCATAGAATTAACGAAAGGTGATACTATGAGAATATTATACGTAGAAGATGAAAAATATTTAGCCGACGCAGTAATCCATGTTTTGGATAAATCTGGCATTTCCGTCGAGTGGGCCGAAGATGGCGAAAAAGGGCTAGAGCTGGCGATGAAACCGATTTACGATGCAATCGTTCTGGACGTGATGCTCCCGAAAATGTCCGGCTTTGATATTTTGCGAGTTATTCGCGAGCGTAATATTAAAACCCCGGTTATCATGCTTTCTGCTTTGAGCCAAGCCGAGGATAAAATTAAAGGTCTGAATTACGGCGCCGATGATTATCTCGCCAAACCTTTTAAAACTGCCGAGCTTGTGGCGAGACTCCGTGCTTTGAATCGCCGCCCGGCCCTCCAAGATGATCGTTTAATTAATTTCGCCGACCTTTCTTACAATATGGAAGAGCGGACTTTGAATGGTGAAGAATTGACCGAAAAGGAAGGTGAGCTTATTGAAACATTAATGAAAAACCCCGATCGCACTCAGTCGAAGGAGTATTTATTGAACCATATTTGGGGTAGCGATAATTATGGTGGCGATAATTACGTGGAGGTCTACGTTTCGCATCTCCGCGACAAATTGAAAAAGATTGGCTCCAAGACCCAGATTAAAACTCTACGTGGTCTCGGCTATAAGCTAGTCGCGAAAGAATTGGAGTAGTATAATAGTAAGATGAAGAAAACCGAAAAACCTACTAAAGACAACTCCCCTATGTTTAAGAAATTAAAACGTAGGTTTATTACCAATACCGTCGTAGCATCTACGGCAGTGATGATCATCGCTTTTTCTACTATTTATATCATTGCTTATAGCACCACTATGGGCGGTGCTCGCCCTAAGCGCGACCCGTTTCGTGGCAACGATGTCCCGGCGGATGTTTCAGCTATTTTTGAAGAGCAACTGAAGACCGAGCGTGAGCAACATTTAAGCAGTCTGCTCCTTTCGCTCATCATTACGGGAGTGAGCCTAGAAATTATTATCGTGGTCCTGTCGATTTTGTATGCAGAATCTTCGATTAAACCAGTTAGGGACGCTTATAATGCTCAGAAAAATTTCATTGCCAATGCCTCGCACGAAATTAAAACTCCGCTCGCCGTCATCCAGGCGAATCTTGAGGCGGCAGATATCCAGGGTAATACTTGGATTGATAATGTCGCCAAAAAGACTGAAGAGCTGGCCGCCCTCAATAACCAATTGCTCAGCCTCGCCCGCATGGAGGCACATAGCGATGAAGTGAAATTAGAAAAGATTAATTTAGTAGAGACAGTTAAAGACGTCGCAAATTGCTATCTTCCAAAATTGTCCGCGAAAAATGCCAAATTAAAAATTAATGTAGAAAAAGAGTATTGCGAGCGGACGCTGAATTTAGCCGAGTTTAAACAACTTTTAAATATCCTTATCGACAATGCCGTAAAATATTGCGATAAAAAAATCATCATCAGTATTTCCGAAAAATCTGTGGTCGTGAAAAACGACGGCGCCACCATCCCTGCCGAGAATCTTCCGCATATCTTCGATCGCTTTTACCAGACCGACAAAACCAAATCCGGCGTGGGGCTAGGTCTTGCCATTGGCAAAACTATCGCCGAACACAATAAATGGTATCTGACGGCTAGCTCAGATAAACGCTCTACCTCCTTTACGATTACGTTTTAGAGTGGTATACTATATTAGTGTTTAGATTACTTAGATACCTAAAACCTTACATTTGGCAGTCTATCATTCTGATTTTGGCTACCGGTCTCCAGACTTGGGCGACTTTACAGCTCCCAGCTTTAATGTCCGACATTGTAAATCAGGGAATTGCGACGAGCGACTATGGGCGGATTTGGGGCTCGGGCGGGCTGATGTTAGTCTGGACTTTACTCGCCATTATTGGTGCCATCGTCTCCTCGCTTTTTTCTGCCCGTATCGGTACGGCGGTCGCGCGCGATATTAGAAATGACCTTTATACGAAAATCTTATCTTTCTCCATTACTGAAATTGACCAGTTTTCCACCGCCTCTCTAATCACCCGCACCACCAACGACGTCATACAGGTCCAGCAGACTATCGTGATGGCCCTTTCCATGTTGCTTCGCGCGCCGATGATGGCTATTACTGCCATCATCCAAGCCATCGCTACGGCGCCGAACATGACTTGGATTATCGCGTTGGCCGTTTTGGTGGTTTTGGCGCTCGTCATTTTGATTTTGTCGATTGTGATGCCGAAATTCAAAATCTTCCAACGGCTTCTCGATAGAATTACACTCCTTACTCGCGAGAATTTGACCGGCCTACGCGTTATTCGTGCCTTCAATAATGAGAAATTTGAGAAACGTAAATTCGAGCGCGCGAATTCCGAAATCACGTCCGTTTATCTATTCATCAACAAAGTCATGGCTTTTACTACGCCACTCATTATGCTAGTATTCAATGGTACTACTCTGCTCTGCGTCTGGGTCGGTATTTCTTTGATGCAGGAAGACATCAGCTATCTCGGCAATATGATGGCCTTCATGCAATATGCTATCCAAGTTATTTTGTCGTTCTTGTTCTTAACGATTTTGCTAGTCATTTTGCCGCGCGCCAATGTCTCGGCCGCGCGCATCAACCAAATTCTGAAAACGAAACCGAAAGTTTCTTGGCCCTCTACTACGAAGGGCACGCCAGAAGATACTCCGTCTGTAGAATTTAAAAAAGTTTCTTTCGCCTACGAAGGCGCCGATTCGAAGGTCCTCACCAATATTTCCTTCAAGGCTCTTTCTGGCCAGACTACTGCTTTTATTGGCTCCACCGGTTCCGGCAAATCTACGCTCATTAATTTGGTCCCGCGACTTCATGACGCGACGAGCGGTCAAGTGCTCGTGAACGGTATCGACGTTAAAGATTACGACAAGGATGATTTAATGCGGCGGCTCGGCTACGTCCCTCAGCGAGCGGTGCTGTTTTCTGGCGATATTAAAAGCAATATCACTTTTGGCAATCTTACCGCCGGCGTTTCAGAGGTAGAAGAAGCCGCAGGCATTTCCCAGTCCAGCGAATTCATCGAAAAATTGGAGCAGGATTATGGTTCCTTCATCGCCCAAGGCGGGACCAATGTTTCCGGCGGCCAAAAACAGCGGCTTTCGATTGCGCGGGCCATTGCCAAGCATCCGGATGTTTTCATCTTCGACGATTCCTTTTCGGCGCTAGATTTAAAGACTGACGCTAAGCTCCGCAAAGAATTAAAATCTGTCACGAAAAATTCGGTGGTACTGCTCGTCGCACAGCGCGTTTCTACGATTAAAGATGCCGACCAAATCATCGTGCTAAATGATGGTAAAATTGCTGGTCTCGGCCGACATTACGATTTGCTGAAAACTTCCAAAGTCTACCAAGAAATTGTGAAGTCCCAATTTTCTGATGAAGAATATCTAAAAGAGCTTAAAATCGCGAAGGAGGAACATGCCTAGGCCGCCCATGTCTTCTGATAAACCTAAGAATATGCGCTTTGCGATTTTGAAACTAATTCGCGCTCTAAAACCTTGGCGCGGCGCGGTTATAGCTGCTTGTATTTTTGCCGCCGGCTCGACCGTCTTAGCGATTTTTGGACCATCGGTGCTTGGCAACATTACTACTTCCGCCACCGAGGGAATCCTCGGTCCGGAGCATCGCATTGATTGGGGCCCGATTGTCGGCTCGCTCATTACGCTAATTATCCTTTATGTCGTTTCAGCAATTTTCAGTTATTTAGAAAATTATTTAATTGGTCGTACCACTGCGAAACTCGGCCAGAAACTGCGCAGCCAAATCTTAGACAAAATTTCGCGTCTTCCGGTTTCTTATTTCGACCGCCATCAATTCGGCGATACTCTGTCTAGAATGTCGAACGATGTTGATGTGATGACCGAGTCCTTACAGAACTCACTTTCCGAGACTATTATTAACGTCGTAACTTTAATCGGTACATTGATTATGATGTTAACGATTTCGCCGCTCCTTTCGATTATCGCGATTATTACCGTTCCTGTTTCGCTCGTTTTCGTCGCGAAATCCGCCGGGTTCGCGCAGAAACATTTTCATGCACAGCAGAATATTTTAGGCGCCCTAAATAGTAATATCGAAGAAAGCTATGCCGGTAGCATCGTCATCAAAACGAACTCGCACGAAAAAGCCTCCATTAAAGAATTTTCCAAGGTTAACGACAAGCTCTACGAGGCTGGTTGGAAGGCTCAGTTCTTCGGCTCGCTCGCTTTCCCGATTACGCACTTCTTCACCAATCTCGGCTACGCGGCGATTTGTATTTTAGGCGGGCTCCAAGTCATCGCGAAATCTATTGCCATTGGTAATCTCCAGGCTTTCATCCAATACGTCAACCAGTTCAACCGCCCCATCACTAGCTTGGCTCAAATCGCGAGCACCATTCAGCTGTCGCTTGCCGCCTCGGAACGAGTCTTTACTTTCTTGGAGGAGCCAGAAGAGACTCCGGACTACGAGCCGGCTCGCACGATTGAAAAGGTAGCAGGGAAAGTCGATTTCCATCACATTGATTTTTCCTACGTTGCAGACAAACCAGTCATTAAAAATTTCTCCGCCACCATCCAGCCGGGCAGTCGCGTGGCGCTCGTCGGGCCGACTGGCGCTGGCAAAACCACAGTGATTAATTTGCTCATGCGTTTTTATGACCCGACTTCCGGCTACATCACTATCGATGGTACCCCCACGGCGGAGATGAAACGTGCCGATGTCCGCGCGCTCTTTGGCATGGTTTTGCAAGACACCTGGCTTTTCTCCGGCACCATCGAGGAGAATTTGAAGTATGGCAACGAAAAAGCCACGCATGAAGATATCGTGAGAGCTTGCAAGGAATGTTACGTGAGTCATATTATCGAAGGTCTGCCGGGTGGCTATAAGACCAAAATTTCTGAAGATAGTGACAATATTTCCGCCGGCGAAAAACAGCTACTCACGATTGCGCGCGCGATGATTGCAGACCCGCCGATGCTGATTTTGGACGAGGCTACTTCTAACGTCGACACTCGCACTGAGCAACTTATTCAAGATGCAATGAATAAACTGACCAAGGGCCGCACTTCTTTCGTGATCGCCCATCGTCTTTCCACCATCCGCGATGCCGATTTGATTTTAGTGATGAAAGACGGAAACATCATCGAGCAGGGCAAACATGAAGATTTGCTTGAGCAGAACGGCTTTTATGCTGAACTTTATAATTCCCAGTTCAATAATTAGTGATATAATATTAATAATAGGAGGAAATATGGAAGAATTGCCAAGTTGGGATGAATATTTTATGGGGATTGCGGATCGCGTAGCTGCGCGCAGTAAAGACCCTTCCACGAAATTAGGTTGCGTTATTGTCGACCCGAACCATCGCCCGGTCTCTTTCGGCTACAACGGTATGATTCAGGGCGCCGATGAGTCTAAAATGACCCTATCCGAGCGGCCAATGAAATATTATTTTGCAATTCATTCCGAGATGAACGCTTTGCTTTTCGCAAAAAGAGATGTTACAGGTTGTACGCTCTATAATACTGTCGCGACTTGCGAGAACTGTCTGAAATACTGTCTCCAGGCCGGGATTAAACGTTTTGTCTATCGCCGCCTCCGCGTTAGCTCTCACTATGAGGCCCACAAACAATCCATGACTAATATTGAGACCGACGAAGCCGTCATCCGCCTTCTCGCCTCCATGCCGGAGGTCGAGACCCTGAATCTCTCTAACGGCAAGACATACGCCGAAGACATCATCGATTCTTACGAAGAAGGTTCCGAGGAACGCAAGCGCCTCGAGAAATGGCTAAGTGCCTAAGCTGTCTCTGAGAAGATACGGAGCCTAGCAGCTAAGTGTTTAAGCTCTCTTCGAGGGGATACGGAGTTACGACGAGTAGTAGCGCCGCGCCCCCGCGACGGCGG
>CAYRGP010000031.1:0-6383 GCA_964423995.1 uncultured Candidatus Saccharibacteria bacterium | reverse complement strand
CCATCACGAATTTAATGCGAACTTACATCGAAAGCTACAAAGACCTTCCTGTCTATGCCTATCAGTTCCAGACAAAATTCAGAAATGAGTTACGCGCCAAATCCGGGATTCTTCGGACGCGTGAATTCTTAATGAAAGATCTTTATTCCTTCTCGCCGGACGAGGAAAGCCATCAGGCTTTTTACAAAAAAGCCGAGGACGCCTACAAAAAGATTTACGAACGCGTCGGTCTCGGCGATTGTACTTACGAGACTTTTGCCTCCGGCGGTATTTTCTCAAAATTCTCTCATGAATTCCAGACTATCCTAGATGTTGGCGAGGACACCATTTATTACAATAATGATAAATCTGTAGTCTTAAACGAGGAGGTTCTACTCCCAGAAGTCTTAGATGAATTAGGCGTCAAAAAGGAAGATTTAAAATCTGCTCGCGCCGCTGAAGTCGGAAACATCTTCACTTTGAGATATAAATATTCCGAACCCCTTGACCTGGAATATACCGCCAAAGACGGCAGTCGGAAAACGGTTTTTATGGGCTGCTATGGCATCGGCATCTCGCGCGTCATGGGTGTAATTGCCGAAAAGTATGCGGACGACAAAGGCCTAGTCTGGCCTATGAATATCGCGCCTTACAAAACTTATCTTATCGCTATTGGTAATGAGGCCGAAAAACTAGCCGAAAAATACGAGTCCGAAAATCCCGAGACAATCCTTTACGATGACACCTCCGCTCGCCCCGGCGAAAAATTCAAAGATGCTGAGCTTATCGGCATACCTTATCGTGTTGTGATTTCCGACAAAACCCTTGCCGAAACTTCCGCCGAAGTCACCGATAGAAAAACCGGCGAAACTAAACTCGTCCCTCTGGATCAGCTAAAGTTTTAATTTTCCTATTGAATTTAATCGCGTGAAGTAGTAAAATATCACCTAGATTTTACCATCTGAAAACAGGAATATAATATATTATGAAGAAAAATGTTAGTTTAACCAAGGAAGGGAAGAAAGCTCTCGAGGAAGAGTTGGAGCAACTGATTGCTCGTCGCCCCGAAATCACCGAGAAAATCACCACCGCTCGCGCTTTTGGTGACCTTTCTGAAAACGAGGAATACAGCTCTGCCAGAGCCGAACAAAAAACCGTCGAAAACCGTATTTTAGAGATAGAAGATATCTTGAAAAATGCTAAGGTGATTCGCTCCGCCGCACACAGCAAAGTTGCTATTGGTGCCACCGTCAAGGTCAAAATCAGCAATAAAATTCAGACTTATTCTATCGTCGGCCCAGTCGAGGCCAACCCGCTCGAAGGCAAAATCTCCAACGAATCCCCGCTTGGCAAAGCCTTACTTGGTCTTAGTGTTGATGAATCTACAACTTTCAACGACAAGACCGTCAAAGTCCTCGAAATTTCTTGAGGATATGCTATAATTAATCCATGGTACAACTATCTGACTATCGCGACGAAAGATTAAAAAAGCTCTCCGAAATTAAAGCTCGGGGGATTAATCCTTATCCTTCCGCATCTAGTCGCGATACTAAAATTGGCAACATCTTAGAAAATTTCGATGAATTGAACGGCCAGAACGTCACGATCGCTGGACGTATCGTCGCTATTCGTAGTTTTGGTAAATTAGCTTTTGTTAAAATCCGTGATTACAGTGGCGAAGTCCAGATTTTCATGAAAGCCGAGGGAGAGGGGAGAGATGGGTTCTTCGGCGCGAAAGATATCAAGCTTCTTGATACCGGCGACTTCATTGAGGCGACCGGTCTAATCGGAAAAAGCCAGACAGGCGAAATCTCTGTTTTCTGTAATTTTGTCCGACTTCTGACAAAATCTCTGCGTCCGCTCCCGGGGCGAGACGGTTTTACGAACAAAGAAGAGCGTTTTCGTCGTCGCTATGTCGATATGAACGTAAACCCCGAGGTTAGAGAGCGTATGGTTCGCCGCAGCAAATTCTGGCAAGCCACTCGTGATTTTATGAATAGTCATGGCTTTATTGAAGTTAATACCCCTGTATTAGAGCACACCACTGGTGGCGCAGACGCCAAGCCTTTCGTCACCCACATGGATGCTTTAGATGAAGATTTTTACCTGCGCATCTCACAAGAATTACCTCTAAAACGTCTGCTCGGAGCTGGCTTTGAAAAGGTCTATGATATCGGCCCTCGCTTTAGAAACGAAGGCGTAGACGACGAACATCTACCAGAGCATATCGCTTTTGAGTCTTACTCCGCATACGACAATTATGAAGATGGCATGGATTTATACGAGGAGATGCTTAAATACGTCGCCAAAGAAACTTGGGGGACTTTAGAATTTCATGTCAACGGTTTCGATATTAACCTCGACCAGAAATGGCCTCGCATCAAATACGCTGATTTACTACGCGAAAAATACGATGTCGATGTTTTCAATCCTGATAGAGAACAGCTAAAATCCATTCTAGTAAGAGACTGGAAGACTGAAGATATGTCGGCCGACGCCTTCAAGAAAAAGCTAGACGAAATGTCCACCGCTCATCTTATTGATAACGTCTGGAAATTAATTCGCAAAACTTCCGCCGGCCCTTATTGGCTTATTGAGGAACCTCTCTCCCTTAGTCCGCTCGCCAAAGTCTCTCCGGAAAACCCCCTCGTCACCGAAAGATTTCATCCTATTATCGCCGGAACTGAAATGGGTAATGGTTACTCCGAGTTAAACGACCCTCTAGATCAATTAGAGCGCTTTAAAGAACAGCAGGCTCTACGCGATGCCGGCGATGATGAAGCCCAGATGTTAGATGAAGATTTTGTCGAAATGCTAGAATACGGTATGCCTCCTGCCTGTGGTTGGGGTAACAGCGAACGCAACTTCTGGCTCCTAGAAGGCGTCTCTGGCCGCGAAGGCGTCCCATTTCCAATCATCAAATCTTTGCGTTAAATCTTTTTAATTATATTGGTTTTTATAAGCTTGTGATATAATAGAAAAAAGGAGTTTTGCTATGTCAAAAGTAATGATCGTGGGGACTGGCAATGTGGGCGCCTCTATTGCTTATTGTTTAATCAATCAACGCACCGCTGTCTCAGAGCTTGTTCTGACCGATATTAATATGGAAGATGCCGAGGGGGAGGCCATGGACCTTCGCGATGCACTCGCGGTTTCGCCGTCTTACATGAAGATAAAATCTGGTGATTACAGCGAGGCGGGTGATTGTGATATCATTATCATTACTGCTGGCATCCCCCAAAAGCCGGGCGAATCGCGCATGGATTTGCTGAAGAAGAACGCCGCCATTTTCAAAGATATGATTGGCGCGATTATGGACAATGGCTTTAATGGCATTTTCATCGTCGTTTCCAATCCTATGGATGTTTTAACTTACTTAACTTGGAAATATTCCGGCCTCCCCGCCGAGAAAGTCATCGGTTCCGGGACTATCTTAGATTCTGCTAGGCTCCGCTACAAGGTCGCCGAGCGGCTTGATATTCACCCAAAATCCGTCCACGCTTTCCAAGTTGGCGAACATGGCGATACTGAGTTCGCCCTCTGGTCTTCCGCTAACGTAGCCGGCCAGCCCATTACTGAGCTTCTCAATCAAAATACCCTAGATGAAATCGAAGATTTCGCCCGCAATGAGGCCTATGATATTATCGAGAAAAAGGGTTCTACCCACTATGGGGTTGGCGCTTGCGTGACCAAACTCTTAAGCTGTATTCTTGGCGATGAGCGCAGAATTTTGCCAGTGTCGAGCTACGACGATTTCACTGGCGTCTACAATGGATTCCCAACTATTATTGGCAGAGAAGGAATTATCCGCCGTGTCGGTGTTCCTCTCACCGAAGAAGAGGGAATTAAAATGCAAAAATCAGTCAACGCTTTAAAAAATGCAATTAATGAAATAGGAGAATAATATGAATACAGTTACAATTATTGACGGCGAAGAAGAAGTCAAAACTAGCAAAGCCCCAATTATAGTTTCAGCAATTGCCATCATTATTGGTATCGGGGGTATTGTTTTCGGTCTTGTCCAGAAAGCCGGCAAAGATAGCCTCAATACACGCATTTCCAATCTCGAGCAAAGTGTAAACACTCATGTAGCCGAAGTCGAGGCATTAAAAGACCAGTTGATTGATAACGGCATCAAGCCAATTGTCGTCACTACCACCGAGACGAAAACCGCTAGCAACGACAAGGTAGATACTAGCTCATCCGGTAGTTCCTCTGCAGACGATAAGAACGAGAGCAAGAAAGACGACACCAAAGACACCAAAAAAGACTCCGCCGGAGAAGGTTATAGTGACATAGTTGTAGATCCGGGTAGCGACTGGAAAGTGAAATTCTATCTGCCAAATGGCATCAAAAATCTCAACTATATGTATCCTTCCGGCAACTCTATCACTGTCACTAGCATTACTACTGCCTCCAAAACCTACGATTCCGACACTTGCGCCAGCGGATTTGGCCAAGTTATCATCGGCGGCTCCACTGGCGAGAAACTCTATAGTGACTCCAAGGGCACATACTACTATGTTGCGCCATCCGGCAATAAATGCTCCGGCACCGACTACAACACCGCCGTTTCGCTCACCAAAAAGCTCTTCCAGAGCATCAAGGCTAAGTAATGAGAACCAGGAGAAGTACAATCACTGTTCTCGAGGGGATACGGAGCCTGGCAAGGCGAGTATTAGCGCCAAAACCCCTGTGGCGACAGGGGTTTTGGACGCGCCCCGAGAGAATAGCGATTGTACTTCCTATTACGTTATTATGCTTTTTCGGCGTCGCTCCTGTCTCTGCCGCTTCCGACCCCAGCCTCTATTTCGAAGACGCGACTTTTGACTATTATCTAGAAAAAACCGACACTGGCACCAAGCTAAAAGTCAAAGAGACTTTAAACGCTGTTTTTTCCGAGCAAAGCACTAGTCACGGCCCTATCCGTACTATTCCATTTACCAATCAAGCCGGGAAAAATATCACCGTCGATGATTTGAAAATTACCGTCACTAGAAATGGCGAGAAAGAAACCGTTGCCGACATTAACAAAGAAGATAATTATTATAAAGTAAAAATCGGCAGTAGTAGTAAAACTGTTCAGGGTAAGCAGACCTACGTTTTAGAATATGAATTTAAAAATGTTATCACCGAATATGATACTGCCGGCAAAGATGTCTCTGGCTCTGGTGGGGATCACCAAGAGCTCTATTGGGACACTAATGGTACTGGCTGGCCGAATGAATTCAAATCCGTTACTGCCAACGTCCATTTCGCCGAGAATTACCCCGTAAAAGAGCCCGCCTATTGTTATACCGGCTACTCTGGCAGTAACAAAAAAGACTGTACGGTTACTCGTACCGCTGATGGCTTTACTTTTAAGACCACTAAGTCCCTAAGGGCGAACGAAAACATGACCTTCGATATTGAATTCCCAGCTGGGACTTTTGTTGTCCCGGTGTATAATAATTATTTATTAATCATTATCTTCTCTGGAATCTGCGCACTTTCGGTTATCATTATTCTATGTTCTATCAAAAGGTATCTAAAGTACGCTAGCAAAAATCGCAAATTTGCCCAAAACCTCCTTACCGCGCCTCAGTATCTACCAGAAAAAGAGCTGACAGTCGCCGAAGCAGGAGAAATTTACCTAAAAGACAGCAAGCCAACCGAAACCGCCACGCTTTTAGAGCTCGCTATTTCGCACAAAGTCCAGCTCATTTCCGAAGAGACTGTCACCAAAGTCCTCGGGAAGGAAAAGACTGTCTGGAAAGTCAAAGTTGAAGATTTAACTGATATCACTTTTCCACAAGAAAAGGTCCTTCGTATTCTCACCGGTGGCGCCATGCCTAAAAATGGAGAAGTCATCGAAATTAAAAAACGTACCGCCACCTCCACGCTCGCTGATCTGTCCAGAAGTTACAAATCTAGCGCCCGCTCATTACTAAAGAAAAAGAATTTTCTCGAAAGTTTTGCTCCTAGCACCAAATCTTCTAGCATTAGCTCAACTATCACCGTCTCTCTCATCATTGCTGCCATCTTTGGTCTCGTAGCAGCACCATTCGTTTGGATAGTCCTCAAAGACCCTGCCGATTTTAATATCTATGGCTATCTAGTCGGTAGTCCTTGGCTCATTTATGCTAGTCTAGCCGTAATATTTATTACCTTCCTTACCGCCATGGGTCTTAGCGCTTGTACTACCAAATACAAAGGCTACACCGAAAAAGGCTTAGAAGCCTCCAACTATCTCGATGGGCTTAAACTCTACATCGCCATGGCTGAAAAGGAGCGCTTGGAATTCAATCAGTCCGCCGAGAACGCGCCAAAAGATGAAAAAGGCCTCGTCCGGCTCTATGAAAAACTTTTACCATACGCTTGTCTCTTCGGTCTCGAGGAGAGCTGGCTAAAAGAGATCCAGAAAT
>CAYRGP010000030.1:0-6387 GCA_964423995.1 uncultured Candidatus Saccharibacteria bacterium | reverse complement strand
CCGAGGGCTGCCCAGCTCCCGGTTGTCTGACAGGTTACGATATCTTCAAACTTCAGGATACTTACGGTTTCCCCATGGAACTCTCTGTCGAAGAAGCCTACCGTGGAGGTATCAAACTAAGCCAGAATTGGAAAGCAGAATTCGAACAGGCTCTAAATGAGCAGCGCGAGAGGAGTAAAACTGCCTCGAAAGGTATGTTTAAGGGCGGCCTAGAAGACCATGGCGAGATGAACACGAAATACCATACCGCGACCCACCTTCTCCTCGCCGCCTTACAGAAGCATATCAACAGAGATATTTCCCAGCAGGGTAGCAATATCACCTCTGAGCGTATGCGTTTAGACTATAATACGGACCATAAACTTACAGATGAGGAAAAGGCTCTAGTCGAGGATCAGGTGAACGAGTGGATTGCGGCCGACCTCCCTGTTATTTTTGCCGAATACGATAAAGATTACGCGAAAAATGAACTAAAGGCCCACGGCTCTTTCTGGGACCGTTACCCCGAAAAGGTAAAGGTCTACACGATTGGCGACGAAAACAGCCCCGCCTCGCGCGAGGTTTGCGGCGGCCCGCACGTCGAGCATACAGGGGTGCTTGGACATTTTAAGATTCAGAAAGACGAGTCTAGCTCCGCTGGGGTTAGAAGAATAAAAGCAATTTTAGAGTAAAGGAGGAAAATGGCAACAGCACAACTATCACTCTCGGAAGAACTGCGTTTTAGGGGGTTCGAGGCTGAGAATACTTTAGCGGATATTACCGAGCTTGACAACAGAGAGAACAAGCAATTTTACTGGGGTGCAGACCCGAGCGCTGATAGCCTTACTATTGGCAACCTCGCTGCTCTTCTGATGTGCGCCTGCTTTGTGAAACATGGCTATAAGCCGTATCTGCTCGTCGGCGGTGCTACCGGCCAGATTGGCGACCCAAAAGAGACCGGCGAGCGCGAGCTCAAATCCCTCGAGGAAATCAACCACAATAAAACCGCCATCAAATCCCAAATCGAACGCGTGATGAGCAACTACCTCCGGTTAGTGGACGCGGGCCCGCAAAATTCGGCATCACCTTGCCAACTACAAATGGTTGACAACCTCGACTGGTTCAAAGATATGAAATATCTCGACTTCCTCCGCACCATCGGCAAAGCCTTTTCTATGACCCAGCTTCTAGATCGTAAATTCATCCAAAACCGCATCGGCGAAGGCGGCTCCGGCATCTCTTATGCCGAGTTTTCCTACACTTTAATCCAGGGCTACGATTTTTACCATCTCTACAAAGAGTACGGCGTAGCGCTCCAGCTCTGTGGCGCCGACCAGTTCGGCAACTGTTCTTCCGGTATCCACCTCATTAAACGTCTCGAGGACGCCGAGGCCGACGTCTGGTCTACCCCTCTGGTAATCGACCCAGTTTCCGGCCGCAAATTCGGCAAAAGCGAGGGGAATGCCGTCTGGCTCGCCTCTGAAGGCCCGAACTCCACTACAGTCTTTGACTTTTACCAATTCTGGCTAAATCAGCCCGACACCTCTGTGGAATATCTGATGAAATTCTACACTATCTACAGTAAAGCAGAGATAGAGGATATCTTAAGCGAACACACCAAATCTCCAGAGAAACGCCTCGCTCAGAAAGCGCTCGCGAAATCCGTCACAGAAATTGTCCATGGCGAAGAAAAGACCGCGCACGCCATCTCTGCTACGGAAAAATTATTCGATAAATCCTATATTCCGACCCCAGAGGATGCGGAGAATTTTGCTGGTGTTTTCCCAGAGGCGGAAAAGGGCAAAGCTCTTGACATTTTGGCGGATTCTGGTCTAGCTACTTCAAAATCAGAGGCCAGAAAGTTGATTAAAGCCGGCGCCATTTCTATGAACGGCGAGAAATTAACCGACGAAAATGCCGAGATTGCCACATCTGGCATCCTCAAAAAGGGTAAAAATAAGTTTTTGATTATAAAGTAAGGAGGAATATGAAAAAAGTACTATCATTTGATATTGACCAAACTCTCAACATCGCGAAGACTCCCATCCCGGACGAAATCGCCGATCTGCTAATCAAATGTCTAGATTATTTCCAAATCTGCCCGATTTCTGGCCAGAAATTCGAGCAGTTTTTAGTTCAAATCGTGAATCGCTTGGTGGAGCGGGGAGTGACGCCGAGCCAGTTGGAGAATCTCCATCTCTTTGTCGCTCAGGGCACGCAGTATTATTCTTACCACAACACCTCTGATAGCTACAACGAGCAAAACTGGCATCAAGAATACGACTACCCACTCACCGCTGAAGAAGTAGCAAAAATCACAACAGTATTAGAGGAATCCGCCAAAGAAACCGATTATTGGGAAGAGGACAAGCTAGAGGCGGGCGACCAGATTATTGAGAATCGTCATTCTATGGTGGCCTTCTCTGCTCTTGGCCAGCACGCCGGTACCGCCCAGAAATATAAGTGGGACGCCGACACGAAAAAGCGCCAGGCTATCGTGGCAAAAGCCGTGGCAAAGGCCCCCGAATTCCAGTATGAAATCGGCGGCACTACCTCTATTAACGCCTTCAAAAAGGGCATGAATAAAGAGTTTGGCATGACCAAACTCTTAGAAGTGCTAAAGGTCGAAAAATCCGATATCCTCTATTTCGGCGATATGACTCAGCCCGGCGGTAACGATTACCCAGTTGTGAAGATGAATATTGATACCATTACCGTCCGTTCTCATGAGGATACGGCTTACGCTTTACGCGGTATCTTAGGTGTGATAGAATAAAAGCATGAAAACTTACATTGTGGGCAATTGGAAGATGAACCTCAACATCGGTGAATCTTCGCTGTATCTTCATAAGCTCTTAAAGAAGCTGAAAAGCGCCAGAGGTATAGAGGTTGTAATTGCCCCTACTACCATCGCTCTGCAGCCCCTTTCTCTCCAGATCGACAGAAGACGCCTAAAGCTCGCCGCCCAGAATTTTTACTATCGCGATTTCGGGGCTTTTACAGGGGAAACTAGTATTGCCTCCCTTAAGGGCCTCGTGGATTATGCCATTGTTGGCCATTCTGAACGCCGCAACATCTTCGGCGAAACTGATAAGGACATTAGAAATAAAGTCGCCGCGGCCATTCGTAATGGTATTACCCCTATTCTTTGTATCGGCGAAACAGAATCGGAGAAGATTTTTGGCGAGACTAAAGACGTTTTAAGAGACCAGCTTCTCGGCGGCCTCTCAGAGGTTAGCACTGAAGATCTGAAGAAGGTCATTATTGCTTACGAGCCAGTTTGGGCTATTTCTAGCACTAAGGGTGCCCATCTTGCCGCCCCTGACGATATTGCTGCTAGTGTCAAAATCATCAAGGAACAACTAAAAGCCCTTTATGGCAAAGCCGCCGATGATATCCCACTCCTCTATGGTGGTTCGGTCAACCCTTCTAACGCCGGCGCTTATCTGACCATCCCGGGCGTGAACGGCCTCTTAATTGGCGGTTCGTCCTTGATAGAAGACCACTTTATTGATATAATAGACTTAGCAAAAAGAGTGGTAAGATAATGGAGCAAAACAATATCCCTCAGACATATCCAACACCTCCCCATGCAGGAGGGGTAAATCCGGCCATGTATTCTCGTCGACTCTGCATGGATTTTACTCCGCGCCGTCGTCCGCAGCCTCTCCCTAATGAGGCTAGTGTTCCCCAGTCTAGCCCAGTTGGCGCTCCCCGGCCTCGTCTAGCCGTTGCTCCCCAGCCTCGCCCGGTTGATGCTACGCAGTTTAATGATACTCAACCCGTCCATACAAAAGCTACTAAAACTTTGGACTTTACCCCTGTTAGACGCCAGACGGCAGAGACTATGGCCTCGAGAGATTTCGTAGACGGCATGCCCGTCGCGAAGAAAAAGCCGATTCCGCCAGCTTCTACAGTCCCGCTCGTAAGGAGTGAAGTAGAGATCGAGATGGAAGAGCCCTCCCAGTCCTCTGATACCCCTGATGCCGAGGAAAATCTTCGGGCCGCATTGGTTGATTTCGCCAACGATGAAGCCTTCTCTGATCCTCAGGCCGATTTTCTCTCTGAAGAAGATTCGGAAGATTATGTCGAAACAGTGCTTTCCCAGATCAGCGAGACTAGGACCGAGACTACAGTTCGCCGCTCCCCGTTCCTTAAGAACTACAAGATTGAGAAACGCCCTCTATCTGATCGTGTCCCAGAGAGGGAACAGCTTGCCTCCGCCGACGCTCTCCAGTCCACCCCTCATGAAGAGTTTAAAGAGGAGACTTTTGAGTCTCGGGCCGATTCTGCCCCCGAAATTGCCGATGAGCCTCTGAAAACTAAGACCGAAAAAACCGGCAGTAAACTCGGGATGATTATCACGGTCGCGGTGACCATTTTACTAGGCGCCGGTGTAGGTGTCTTTGTCTATCTTGCCTTCTTCCAGTAATTGTGGAAAACTCGCCTAAAATTAGGCGATTTTTTATGAAAAAAGTCTTGCAAAATTAAAGCTTAAGGTCTATAATAAAAAGTACCGAAAGGTCATAATAAAATATTAATAAAAAAGGAAAATATTATGTCAAAATCAACAAAAATCATTGCAGGTCTTGGCGTTGCTGCTGCCTTGGGCGTTGCCGCTCTTCCAGTAGCTACTTTCGCTACTCAGACTACTACCACCTATTCTGGTCAGGTTGCTCTTAGTGCTACTATCGCTGACGAGCTTTCGATCACGATTGACGGTGCTAACATGACGACTAGTGGTTCTCCTGCTTCTGGTACGGCTGTTACCTTCATGACTAACGCTATTGGTGATGATCCTGAGGATCCAGGTTATGTCGCTCCGAGCGCGAACCTCGCTGCTGGCAAGTTCTATAAAGCTGGAAATACTCAGATTGTGATTTCTACCAACGTTCCTAACACCTACACTTTGCAGGCTGCTGGTACAGTTCTTTCTAGCGATGATGCTACTATCGCTGTGGCTGGTGTTGATGCTACTGGCGACAACGGTCTTACTGGCGGCGACAATGGTAGCTCCTACTCTGGTGCTTCCATGTGGGGTATCAAGGTCTCCGGTGTTGACAAGAATAGCTCTGCCATCTCTCTTAGCGATGGTACCAGCGCTACTGTCTTCAACGGTGCTTCCAAGTACCTCATCGGTACTTCCGCTACCACTGTTGACTACGCTGCTGTTTCCTCTGGCAACATTGCCAACACCTACAGTGTTGAATATGGCCTAGGTATTAACGCTGCTCAGTCCTCCGGTGAATACACTGGTACCGCTACTTACACAGTTACCCACGTTAAAGGCACTGAATAATTAGCTGACTAGCGGATAAAACACCCCTCCGGGGGTGTTTTTTTGTGAGATTGTTTATTTTACCTCTACCATTTTCCGCTCTAATTCGGTATAATAGAGACAGATAGATTAAGGAGGAAAATGAAAAGTCCAGTTACAAAGTTTGTATTAGCACTTGGAATTCTTGCGGCGGGATTAATTAGCTTAAATTGGACCGAGGATGTCTCGGCCACGAAGGTCCACCTTCGGGTCAGCCCGGTCAGTTTGGAACATGATTTAGACCCCGGGGAAAGCACTACTGGCAGCTTTAACGTCTTCAATGACGGCGATAATACTCTCTATTACCATGCCGCGGCCAGCCCGTATTACCTCAGTTCTACAGATAAAGGCGGCCTAGACGTCTCTTATAACAAAGAGAGCACTTACACCCAGATTGCGAATTGGATTACCTTTACGAGCCCGGATGGCGAAATCGCCCCAGGCGGCAAGGCGGAAATCAAGTACAAAATTACCGTCCCGAAGGACGCTCCTGGCGGTGGACAATACGCGGCCTTGCTCGTCGCCACCAGAGATACTAAAGAAGACGCCGCCAAAAAAGACACCTCTGTCTCTGAGGTCGCCAATGTCGGCCCGGTAGTCTACGCGAAAATTAGCGGCGATATCATCACGAAGGGAGAGATTACCTCTAATGAGATTAACGGTTTCCTCTTCGCGCCCCCAATTACTGCCTCTTCTAAGGTGAAAAATTCCGGTAATGTCCATGCTGACGCCACTTACATCATGCGGGTCTACCCTCTCTTTAGTAACGAGACTATCTACAACAATGAGGAACATCCCGGCATTGCTACTTTACTCCCTGATAGTACCCGCTACTTTACCGCTTCCTGGTCCGCCGACGAGGGTGCTCCATCTATCGGTATCTACAGAGTCCAATCTGAGGTGAAAATCTCCGATACCGTCTCGAAAGTGGAAAAACTCGTGATTATCTGCCCGATGTGGGTACTAATCTTAATTATCATCTTCATCTTAGCGGTCATCTTCTGGATAGTCTCCCGCGTCAAGGCGCGCAAGGCCGCCGCTTAAGATTTCGCTGGCTCCCTAGCTTTCGCCCCACACCTCACACACAAAAA